>NZ_JBVHWM010000035.1:0-90577 GCF_055564375.1 Streptomyces sp. NPDC029138 | reverse complement strand
TTTTTGGGTTTTGCCGCAGCGCGGTCGACACCCACCCCCTCCCCCCCCCCCCCCCCCCCCCCCCCCCCCCCCCCCCCCCCCGCGCCCCCCCCCCCCCCCCCGGGGCGCGTCAGCCGAACGTGGTCCGCTCCAGCCAGAACTCCAGCAGTTCCCGGTCGCCGAGCACCTCCAGGCCGGGCGCGTCCAGCGGCAGCCGGCGGTAGAAGGCGAGCAGCAGGGGGGTGAGCGGGCCGCGCAGGGCGACCGTGGCCTTCTCGTGCCCGCGCCGCCAGCTCACCCCGTCCTCGCCCAGCTCCACGAGCCACTCGGCGTGCAGGTCCGGGCCGGTGTCGGTGGCGTGCAGATGGATCGAGCGCCCCGGGCCGCGCAGTTCCTTCGCCGCCTCGTGGGCCGCGTTGCGCTGCACCCACTCCACGAGCTGCAACCACTCGTCCAGCGCGTCCGCAGCGATGTCCGGCGCGACCTCGTAGGGCAGCCCGGCGGCGAGCGTGGCGTCGGCCCGGTGCACGGTGATCTCGCAGGCCATACGGCGGGCCCAGAAACCGGCGTTCAGCACGCCGGCCCAGCCCCACACCTCGGCGTCCGGGCCGGCCTCGCGCAGCGCGCCGACGACCAGCTCGCCGGTGTCCGCGAGCCACGCGTCCAGAGCAGCCGCGTCCCCGCGCCCCTCCGGTCCGCCGGCCAGCGGCACCTGCTCGGGCGGGATGTTCTCCCGCGCCCGGGCGCGCACCAGGGCGTCCACCCAGCGCAGAGCACCCCCCATGTGCCGTACGAGGTCTTCCAGCGACCAGTCCGGACAGGTCGGCACGGTCGCGGACAGATCGGCGCCGGAGGTCACCACGGTCCTCAACCGGTCGACCTGGTGGGCGATTTCGTCGCAGTAGCGGTCATGCGCGAGCAAAGGCATGACCTCACCCTAAAGGCGCGATGATCAGTCGAGCACGACCGTTTCGGCCACGTCGAACTCCACGCCGACCGAGGCGCCGGGCTCCGGCGCGTCCCGGAGCGGGCAGGCCGCCTCCAGTCGGGGGCCGTCCGCCGGCTGGAGATGGACGGCCACATGGGTGCCCCTGAAGGTGCGGGCGGCCACCGTGCAGGCCAGACCCTGGTCGGCCGGTACGAGCCGCACGCCGGCCGGCCGGACGAGGACCGTACGGGTGCCCTGCGCCGAGCCGTCGGGCACCGGCAGCTTGCCCCACGGGCTGTCGGCGACCGTACCGGCGACGGTCGCCGGGACCACGTTCTCGAAGCCGAGGAAGCGGGCCACGAACGCGTCGGCGGGCCGCTGCCACACCGCGAGCGGCGTCCCGGTCTGCGCGATCCGCCCGTCCCGCATCACCACCACCCGGTCGGCCAGCGCGAACGCCTCGCCCTGGTCGTGGGTCACGGCGAGCACGGTCGTCCCCAACCGGCCGAACAGCTCCCGCAGTTCGACGACCAGCCGCTCCCGCAGCGAACGGTCCAGCTGACCCAGCGGCTCGTCCAGCATCAGCAGCCGGGGCCGAGGGGCGAGCGCCCGGGCGAGGGCCACGCGCTGCTGCTCGCCGCCGGACAGCGAGGCCACCGCCCGCCGGGCCGCGCCGGGCAGCCCGACCAGCTCCAGCAACTGGCCCACCTCGGCGTCCCGTTCACCCTTGGCGACACCGTGCGTCCGCAGCCCGAACGCCACGTTCGCGCCGACGTCCCGCTGCGGGAAGAGCTGGTGGTCCTGGAACATCAGCCCGACGCCCCGCCGGTGCGCGGGTACGCCCGCCTGGTCCCGGCCGTCGAGCAGAATCCGTCCGCCGGACAGGGGCTGGAGCCCGGCCACGGCCCGCAGCAGGGTCGACTTGCCGCTGCCGCTGGGGCCGAGGACGCACACCACCTCGTGCTCGGCGACATCGAGGCCGACGGCGTCGAGCACGGCCCGCCCGCCGAAGCGCACGGTCGCGGCATCCAGGCTCAGCAGCATCTAGAACTCCCCCGTCCGGTCGGTCCGCAGCCGCTCCAGGATCAGCAGCGCGGCGGCGCACACCACCATCAGAATCGTCGAAAGGGCCATCGCCTGGCCGTAGTTGAGGTCGCCGGGACGGCTCAGCAGCCGGGCCACGGCGACCGGGAGCGTGGGGTTGTCGGGCCGGGCGATGAACACGGTGGCCCCGAACTCGCCGAGCGACACGGCGAACGCGAACCCGGCCGCGACCAGCAGCGCCCGCCGCACCAGCGGCAGGTCCACCTCCCGCCACACCCGCCACGGCGAGGCCCCGAGCACGGCCGCCGCCTCCCTGAGCCGGACGTCCACCGCGCGCAGCACGGGCAGCATGGTCCGTACGACGAAGGGGGCGCCGACCAGCGCCTGGGCGAGCGGCACCAGGATCCACGACTGGCGCAGGTCCAGCGGCGGCTTGTCGAGCGCGATCAGGAAGCCGAAGCCGACGGTCACGGCGGAGACGCCGAGCGGCAGCATCAGCAGCGCGTCGAAACCCCGCACCAGCCGTCCCGCGTCCCGCCGGGCCAGCGCGGCGGCGGCGAGACCCCCGATCACGACGGCGATGGCGGTGGCGGCTACGGCGTACTCCAGCGAGGTCCACACGGCGTGCACGGGCGCCACCAGGAACGTACCGCCGTCGGAGTGGGTCAGCGCCCGGTAGTAGCCGAGGCCGGGCGCGTCCAGGGAGCGGCGGACGAGGACGGCGAGCGGCAGGACCAGCAGCAGCGCGACGGTGGCGAGGACGCCGGTGAGCAGGGCCCACTGTCCGGTGCCGCGCGGGCGCCGGGCGGTCGTCCTCGGGTCCACGAGCCGCAGCGCGGTCTCCCGGCGCCGTACCGTCCAGGCGTGCACGGCGAGGATCGCGCCGACGGCCGCGAACTGGACCAGGGTGAGGACGGCGGCCGTGGACAGGTCGAAGACCTCGGAGGTCTGCCGGTAGATCTCCACTTCGAGGGTGGAGAAGGTGGGGCCGCCGAGGATCTGCACCACACCGAAGGAGGTGAAGGTGAACAGGAACACCATCAGGGCGGCGGCGGCCACGGCGGGCGCGAGCGCGGGCAGGGTGACCTTGCGCCAGGCCGTCAGCGGGGAGGCGCCCAGCATCCGCGCGGCCTCCTCCTGCCGGGGATCGAGCTGGGCCCACAGCCCGCCGACCGTGCGGACGACGACCGCGAAGTTGAAGAAGACATGGGCCAGCAGGATCGCCCACACCGTGGTGTCCAGCCGTACCCCCCACAGCTGGTCGAGCAGCCCGCCCCGGCCGACCAGCGCGAGGAAGGCGCTGCCCGCGACGACGGTCGGCAGCACGAACGGGACGGTGACGACGGCCCGCAGCAGCTGCTTGCCGGGGAAGTCGAGGCGGGCGAAGACGTAGCCGGCGGGCAGGGCGAGCAGCAGGGTGAGCGCGGTGGAGGCGAGCGCCTGCCAGGTGGTGAACCACAGCACGTGCCGGATGTCCGGCTCGGTGACGACGTCCGCGATCCGCCCGAGGTGCCAGGCGCCGTCCGTCTTCAGCCCGCGCGCGACGATCGCGGCGACGGGCCAGGCGAAGAACAGCGCGAAGAACGCGACGGGCAGGGCCATCAGCCCGAGCCGCGCCGCGTTTCCCCGCCGGGAGCCGGTTGCTTCGGTCGCTCCGGCCGCCTTTGTCACTTCAGTACGAGTGAGGTCCACGACTTGACCCACTGGTCGCGGTTGGCGGCGATCTTGTCCGGCGCCATGGTCTGGGGGTCCTTGGCGGCCGGGCCGTACTTCGTGAAATCGGCGGGGACGGCGGCGCCCCGCACGACGGGGTAGACGAACATGTTCAACGGCATGTCCCGCTGGAACTCCTTGGTCAGCAGGAAGTCGATGAACGCCTTGCCGCCCTTGGCGTTCCTGGCGTTGCTCAGCAGCCCGGCGTACTCGGTCTGCCGGAAGCAGGTGCCGTACGCCACCCCGGTCGGGGCGGAGCTGGGCCGCTTCTTGGCGTAGATCACCTCGGCGGGCGGGGAGGAGGCGTACGACACCACGAGCGGCCGGTCGCCGCCCGCTTTCCTGCCTTCGGAGGAACCGGAGAACTCCTGGTAGTAGGCCTGTTCCCAGCCGTCGACGACCTTGACGCCGTTGGCCTTCAGCTTCTTCCAGTAGCCCTGCCAGCCGTCGTCCCCGAACTGCGCGGCACTGCCCAGCAGGAAGCCGAGGCCCGGCGAGGAGGTGGCCGCGTTCTCGGTGACGAGGAGGTTCTTGTACGCGGGCTTGGCCAGGTCGGCGAAGGACTGCGGCGGGGTCAGCTTGTGCGCGCTGAAATAGGCCTTGTCGTAGTTGACGCAGATGTCGCCGGTGTCGACGGGCGTGACGCGGTGCTTGTCCTGGTCGACGCGGAACTCGGGCCGGACCGTGTCGTGGCCCTTGGCCTGGTACGGCTGGAACAGCCCGTTGTCGAGGGCCCGGGACAGCAGGGTGTTGTCGACGCCGAAGAAGACGTCGCCCTGCGGGTTGTCCTTCGTCAGGACGGCCTTGTTGACGGCCTGCCCGGCGTCGCCGTCCTTGAGGACCCTGACCTTGTACCCGGACTGCTTCTCGAAGTCCTTCAGCACGTTCTTGGAGACGGCCCACGAGTCGTGGCTGACGAGGGTGACGGTCTTGGAGTCCGAGGACGACTCCGCGTCCGACGCACCGCACGCGGACAGCGTGATCAGGCCGAGCCCGACCGCCACGGCCACGAAGGTCTTGTTGTGCACTGGATGGTCCTCCTGGGGTTGGCCAGGAAGAACGCGGCCCCGCCCGGGAACCCGGGCAGGGCACGACAGCTTGAGTGATGACCGAACTTCCTACCCAGAATGACCTGGGCGAGGTTCAGAGGGTCTGCGGCCCGGTGCCGCACTCTCAGCGCTGTGGCGCTCCCCTGTCGGAATATGAAGGTGTGTGGACCCGCTCAGATTACCGCTCGGTGGCCGCGAGCTGACCGCAGGCCCCGTCGATCTCCTGTCCACGGGTGTCCCGGATGGTGACGGGCACGCCGTGCGCGGCGATGGCCTCCACGAACGCCTTCTCGTCCTCCGGCCGCGACGCGGTCCACTTCGACCCCGGCGTGGGGTTCAGCGGAATGAGGTTGACGTGCACGGGCCTGCCCTTCAGCAGCCGCCCGAGCCGGTCACCGCGCCAGGCCTGGTCGTTGATGTCGCGGATCAGCGCGTACTCGATGGACAGCCGGCGCCCGGACTTCTCGACGTACTCGAACCCGGCGTCCAGCACCTCGCGCACCTTCCACCGCGTGTTCACGGGGACGAGGGTGTCGCGCAGCTCGTCGTCGGGGGCGTGCAGGGAGATCGCGAGGCGGCACTTGAAGCCCTCGTCGGCGAACCGGTGGATGGCCGGCACCAGCCCGACGGTGGAGACGGTGATCCCGCGCTGCGAGAGGCCGAGCCCGTCCGGGGCAGGGTCGGTGAGCGCCCGGATGGCGCCGACGACCCGCTTGTAGTTGGCGAGCGGCTCGCCCATCCCCATGAAGACGATGTTGGACAGCCGTGCGGGCCCGCCGGGCACGTCCCCGTCCCGCAGCGCCCGCATGCCGTCCACGATCTGGTGGACGATCTCCGCGGTGGACAGGTTCCGGTCCAGCCCGGCCTGCCCGGTCGCGCAGAACGGGCAGTTCATACCGCACCCGGCCTGCGAGCTGATGCACATGGTGACCCGGTCCGGATACCGCATCAGGACGGACTCGACCAGCGTGCCGTCGAACAGCCGCCACAGCGTCTTGCGCGTGGTCCCCTCGTCGGTGGACAGATGCCGGACGACGGTCATCAGCTCCGGGAACAGCGCTTCCTGGAGCTTGGCACGGGAACCGGCGGGGATGTCGGTCCACTGCTCCGGCTCGTGCGCGTACCGCGCGAAGTAGTGCTGCGAGAGCTGCTTGGCACGGAACGGCTTCTCACCGATCCCGGCCACCGCTTCCTTGCGCTCGGCGGGCGTGAGGTCGGCGAGATGCCGCGGCGGCTTCTTGGCTCCGCGCGGCGCGACGAAAGTGAGTTCTCCGGGCTTAGGCATGGCGTTACCAGTGTCGCAGATCCAAACGGGTGGCCCGCCGGGCCCGTGACGCGGCCGTTTCTAGTCGTCGTCGGTGTCCCCGCTGCGGGTACGGCTCCGACTCTTCTGGGCGCTGCTCACCAGCTCGCCCGCGCCGCGCGTGAGGGCCGCGACGATCCGGACCCAGCGCGGGCCGCCGCGCTCCGCCCACACCACGCAGACGCAGCCGCCGATGACGAGTGCCAGGACGCCGAGCAGTAGAAAGATCATGTTCCCCCCTGTGTTCTCCCGCGTACCTTGCCACGGATCGTGTCACCACGTCACGGGCAGGGTCCTCGGCCCGCGGATCAGGCCCTGACGCTGGAACTCGACCTCCTCGGGTGGCACGGCCAGCCGGATGCCGGGGAAGCGGGCGAGTACGGCGCCGATCATGACCTCGGCCTCCATGCGGGCCATGACGGCGGCCAGGCAGTGGTGCGGGCCATACCCGAAGGCGACGTGGGCGAGGTTGTCGCGGTCGAAGTCCAGGGCGTCCGGGTCGGGGAAGACCTCGGGGTCGCGGTTGGCGGCGAGGTAGGCGTTGTAGACGACGTCACCGGCCCGGATCAGCCGGCCGCCGACCTCGACGTCCTCCGTGGCTATCCGGGGGATGCCGACGCCGTTGCGGTGCGGGACGTAGCGGAACAGTTCCTCCACGGCCCGGGGCAGCAGTTCCGGCTCGCGGCGCAACCGGTCGAGGTGCCCGGGGTGGGTGAGCAGCGCGTACATCATCGAACCGCTGTTGTTGCGGACCGCGTGGCCGCCGCTGACCTGGACGGCGATGGCGAGGGAGAGCGCCTCGTCGTCGGTGATCTCCCCCGTCGCGGCTGCCCGCGCCAGCTCGCCGGCCAGGTCGTCGCGGGGTTCCGCGCGGCGGCTGCGGAGCAGTTCGGTGATCCGGGCGCGTGTGGTCCGGGCGGCCTCCTTGGCGCGCTCCTCGGACTCGGCGCCCGCGGACAGCAGGGCCTCGCCCGTCGCGGCCCAGCGGTGCCAGTCCTTCTCCGCCACGCCGAGGAAGTCGCGGAGCACGGCGATCGGGAAGGGGCCGTGCAGGTGTGCCATGAGGTCGGCGGGCGCGCCGGCGCGTTCCATCCCGTCCAGCAGGTCGGCGGCCCTGCGCTCCGCGAGCGGACGCAGCCGCCGCATGCTCTGGCCGGTGAACGCGCGCGCGACGACCCCGCGCAGCCGGGTGTGCCGTGGCGGATCGATGTATTGCAGGCCCGCCGTCTGCGAGGCCACCGGCACCGGGCGCATGGTGGTGACAGCGCGGCCGACGACCTGTTCCCGGGAGAAGCGCGGGTCCGAGGTGACGAACCGGACGTCCTCATACCGCGTGACCAGCCACGCGCACCCCTCGCCGTACGGCAACTCGATCCGCGCGACCGGCTCCTCACGCAACAACTCGTCCAGAAACGGATCGGACACGAGCGCGGGCAGATCCTCAACGGGCCAGAACCGGACGGGTGGGGGCGGCGAGGCGGGGGCTGGGGCGGCGGAGGCTGTGGAGATGGGGACGGGCCCGGGGGAGGCGGGCGCGGGGGCGGCGGAGGCGGACGCTGTGGAGGTGGGGGCGGGCTGGGCGAAGGCGGGCGCGGGAGCGGGTGTGGCGGAGGTGGACGCGGGGGCGGCGGAGGCGGCGGAGGCGGGCGCGGGGCCGACGGACGCGGACGCGGGGGCGGCGGAGGTGGGCGTGGAGGTGGGCGCGTGTTCAAGGGAGGCGGACGCGGGGGCGGTGGACGCCGATGCGGCGTCGGCGGAGGCGGACGCGGGGCCGACGGACGCGGACGCAGGGGCGGCGGAGATGGGCGCGGGTTCAAGGGAGGCGGACGCAGGGGCGGTGGACGCCGATGCGGCGTCGGCGGAGGCGGACGCGGGGCCGACGGACGCGGACGCAGGGGCGGCGGAGGCGGGGGCGGCGGACGCCGGCTCGGTGGAGGTGGGTGGGGAAGTGGGCGCGGGGTCGAGGGGCATCCGGGTCACTCCCTGCTGCGTCGCCGGGCGGTGGCGGAACCGCCGTTCTCTGAGGGAGTCTGCCGCGCGCGGACGCCGGCCGCCGATTCCTGCTGCGGCATCCGGGTGCGGGGGTGGTCCGGGTACGACGACGGCCCCCGCCCTGTTTCAGGACGGGGGCCGAAGAGCCGTACCGCTCACGCGGAGCCGACGAAGATCACCATCAGCAGCCACACCACCGGCGCCGTGGGCAGCAGCGAGTCGAGCCGGTCCATGATGCCGCCGTGCCCGGGAAGCAAGGTGCCCATGTCCTTGATGCCCAGGTCCCGCTTGATCATGGACTCGCCGAGGTCGCCCAGCGTGGCGCTGGCCGCGACCGCGAGGCCCAGCAGCAGGCCCTGCCACCAGCTGCCGTCGTCGATCAGGAACTGCATGCACAGCGCGCCCGCGACCATCGCGAACAGCACCGCGCCCAGCAGGCCCTCGCGGGTCTTGCCGGGGCTGATGCGCGGCGCGAGCTTGTGTTTGCCGAAGCGCCAGCCGACCGCGTAGGCACCCGTGTCGCTGACGACCGTCAGGAGCAGGAAGGTGAGCACCCGCCAGGAGCCGTCGTCGGCGGTGAGCATCATCGCGACGAACGTGGCCAGGAACGGCACGTAGAACGCGGCGAAGAGGCCGGCCGTGACATCCCTGAGATAGTTCTCCGGCGGTTCCGTCATCCGCCAGACCAGCGCGGCCAGCGCCGTCAGCGCCATGGCGACCCACGCGCCCTCGGCCCCGCGCACATAGCCGGCGACGACCATCGCCGCGCCGCCGACGGCGAGCGGCACCAGCGGCGCCTTGATGCCCTTGCGCTCCTGGAGCCTGCTGGTCAGCTCCCACAGGCCGACGACGACAGCGACCGCGATCACGCCGACGAACACGGCCTTGACGATGAACAGGGACGCGACGATCACCACACCGAGCCCGAGGCCGACGCCTATGGCCGCGCTCAGGTCACGGCCCGCGCTCTTCTTCTGCGGCGCTGGCGCCGGCTGCGGGACGTCGGGCATGGGCTCCGGGTTCTGGGTCTCGGCCGGGAGTTCCCGGGCCTGGAACGTCTCGTCTCGGAACAAGGGGCCGCTCAGCCGAGCGGCCCCCCGGTCGTCGTCCTGGTGTCCGCCATACGCGGGTACGTCGGGCACGATGGGCATGGGGCGTGTCTGCTGCGCCTCAGGCGCATCGTACGCGGGACCCGCCGGGCCGGCCCCCGGTACAGGCTGGGCGGGCCCACCCCCGGTGGGCCCCCAGTACCCGGCCTGGCCCGCCGATGGCGGCGCCCCCCAGGAAGAGTCGCTCATCAGACTTCGAGCAGCTCCGCTTCCTTGTGCTTGAGAAGCTCGTCCACCTGTGCGACGTACTTCGCCGTCAGGTCGTCGAGCTCCTTCTCGGCACGGCGGCCCTCGTCCTCACCGATCTCGCCGTCCTTGACGAGCTTGTCGATGGCGTCCTTGGCCTTGCGGCGCACGGAGCGGATGGAGACCTTCGCGTCCTCACCCTTGCTCTTGGCGACCTTGATGTACTCGCGGCGGCGCTCCTCGGTCAGCTCGGGGAACACCACCCGGATGATGTTGCCGTCGTTGCTGGGGTTGACCCCCAGGTCGGAGTCGCGGATGGCCTGCTCGATGTTGCGCAGCGCGCTCTTGTCGAACGGGGTCACGACCGCCATGCGCGGCTCCGGCACGGAGAACGAGGCCAGCTGGTTGATCGGCGTCGGGGCACCGTAGTAGTCGGCCACGATCTTGTTGAACATCGCCGGGTGCGCACGGCCGGTGCGGATCGCGGCGAAGTCCTCCTTGGCGACCACGACGGCCTTCTCCATCTTCTCCTCGGCTTCGAGGAGGGTCTCTTCGATCACCACTTGCTCCTGCGTGTCTTGAGTAAGGCCCGGCTGCGGTTCCTGAAGTCGGTCGGCGGCCGGCTGCGTCGCGTCTTCTTCCTGCACGGTTCCCGACCGGCAGGACATTGTCCATCCCCCGGCCAGGGTCCGGCCCCCTCACAGGGCCGTACATCACCGGCCGGGTTGATCCCGGGTCAGTCCCGGCTGCCCTGGTCACCCACCAGCGTGCCGATCTTCTCACCCTTGACGGCGCGGGCGATATTGCCCTCCGCGAGCAGCTCGAAGACGAGGATCGGGAGCTTGTTGTCGCGGCACAGCGTGATGGCGGTGGCGTCGGCGACCTTGAGTTCGCGGGTGATGACCTCGCCGTAGCCGAGGGCGTCGAACTTGACGGCGTCGGGGTTGGTCTTGGGGTCGGAGTCGTAGACCCCGTCCACGCCGTTCTTGCCCATGAGCAGTGCCTCGGCGTCGATCTCCAGGGCGCGCTGGGCGGCGGTGGTGTCGGTGGAGAAGTACGGCATGCCCATACCGGCGCCGAAGATGACCACGCGGCCCTTCTCCAGGTGCCGCACGGCGCGCAGCGGGATGTACGGCTCGGCGACCTGGCCCATGGTGATGGCGGTCTGCACGCGGGACTGGATGCCCTCCTTCTCCAGGAAGTCCTGGAGGGCGAGGCAGTTCATCACGGTGCCGAGCATGCCCATGTAGTCGGAGCGGGCGCGGTCCATGCCGCGCTGCTGGAGTTCGGCGCCACGGAAGAAGTTGCCGCCGCCGATGACGACCGCGATCTGGGCGCCGTCGCGTACGACGGCCGCGATCTCGCGAGCGATCTTGTGCACCACGTCCGGGTCGACGCCCAGGCCCCCGCCACCGGAGAAGGCCTCTCCGGACAGCTTCAGCAGAAACCGGCCGCGTACTTTGCCGTCGTCGCTCTTCTGGGCCTTGGTGGTCATGGGGATCCCAACTCTTTCACGTGTTGCACATACGAAGAAGGCCATTGCCGATGGGGTTGCTTTTCGCTCCCATACGCGGCAATGGCCTCCTCGTCAGATCTGCTGCCGTCCGCCCCACGCCGGGGTGTGGCGGTGTGCGCGGACGACTGCGGTCGACCCTATCGGGATTTCCTCGTGGATTTCTCCGGGGGTCGCGCGTCGATCGCGGTACGGACTCAGATGCCGACCTTGATGCGCGAGAAGCGCTTCAGGGTGACACCGGCCTCGTCCAGCACCTTCTGGACCGACTTCTTGTTGTCGAGCGCGTACGGCTGGCCGAGCAGCGTGGCGTCCTTGAAGAAGCCGTTCAGACGACCCTCGACGATCTTGCCGATCGCGGCCTCGGGCTTGCCCTCGGCGCGGGTGGTCTCCTCGGCGATGCGGCGCTCCGACTCGACGACGTCGGCCGGCACGTCCTCCTTGGAGAGGTACTTCGGCGCGAAGGCGGCGATGTGCTGGGCGACGCCCTTGGCGACCTCGGCGTTCGGCTTGTCCAGCTCGACCAGGACACCGATCTGCGGGGGCAGGTCGGGCATGGTGCGGTGCATGTAGGCGGTGACGTAGCCGTCGGAGAACTGCGCGAAGCGGTCCAGGACGATCTTCTCGCCGAGGTTGGCGTTGGCCTCGTCCACGAACGCCTGGACGGTCTTGCCGGGCTCGATCTCGGAGGCCAGCAGGGCCTGGAGGTCGGCCGGGTTCGTCTTGGCGACGTGCTCGGCGATGGCGTTGGCCACGGCCTGGAACTTCTCGCCCTTGGCGACGAAGTCCGTCTCGCACTTCAGCTCGACCAGGACACCGGAGGAGTTGTCGTCGGCGATGATGGAGACCACGGCGCCGTTCTCGGCGGAGCGGCCCTCGCGCTTGGCGACGCCCTTCTGGCCCTTGATGCGCAGCGCCTCGACGGCCTTCTCGACGTTGCCCTCGGCCTCGTCCAGCGCCTTCTTGCAGTCCATCATGCCGGCGCCGGTCAGCTCACGGAGCTTCTTGACGTCGGCGGCGGTGTAGTTCGCCATGAGTCTGTGAGTCTTTCTCGAAGTCTGGAGGATCGAAGATCAGGGGGGTCTGCGTTCTCCATCTGGATGTAGCTCATCTAGATGCAGATCTCCGACCCGCCTCTGACCTACGGGTGAACAGCGGGGGCGGACTTCATGTCACCGCCCCCGCCGTCAACGCTGACGGTCAGGCCTGCTCGCCCTCGGCGGCCGGAGCCTCGGCAACCGGAGCCTCGGCGACCGGGGCCTCGGCGACCGGAGCCTCGGCAGCCGGGGCCTCGGCGGCGGGAGCCTCGGCAGCCGGGGTCTCCTCGGCCTTCTTCTCACCCTCGAGCAGGTCGCGCTCCCACTCGGCGAGCGGCTCGCCCGCGGCCTTCTCGCCCTTGTCACCGGTGGCGACGCCGGAGCGGGCGATGAGGCCCTCGGCGACGGCGTCGGCGATCACGCGGGTGAGCAGGGTGACGGAACGGATCGCGTCGTCGTTGCCCGGGATCTTGTAGTCGACCTCGTCGGGGTCGCAGTTGGTGTCGAGGATCGCGACGACCGGGATGTTCAGCTTCCGGGCCTCACCAACGGCGATGTGCTCCTTCTTGGTGTCCACGATCCAGACGGCGCTGGGCACCTTCTGCATCTCGCGGATACCGCCGAGGGTCTTCTCCAGCTTGGCCTTCTCGCGCGAGAGCACGAGAAGCTCCTTCTTGGTCAGACCGGACGCGGCGACGTCCTCGAAGTCGATCTGCTCCAGCTCCTTGAGGCGCTGGAGACGCTTGTAGACGGTCGAGAAGTTGGTGAGCATGCCGCCCAGCCAGCGCTGGTTGACGTAGGGCATGCCGACGCGGGTGGCCTGCTCGGCGATGGCCTCCTGCGCCTGCTTCTTCGTGCCGACGAACATGACCGTGCCGCCGTGGGCGACGGTCTCCTTGACGAACTCGTAGGCGCGGTCGATGTACGACAGCGACTGGAGCAGGTCGATGATGTAGATGCCGTTGCGCTCGGTGAAGATGAAGCGCTTCATCTTCGGGTTCCAGCGACGGGTCTGGTGACCGAAGTGGACGCCGCTCTCCAGCAGCTCCCGCATCGTGACGACGGCCATGGCCGTTTCTCCTTGGTGTTCTCGGTTGTGCCGCGTCCGCCGGACGGCGGCCGCGCCTGACGCCCGCTGTGCGCCTTGCCGCGAGGGACCGAGGGGCGCTTGGTACGAACCGTTGCCGGGTGCCGTACCGGGGCGTGCGAAGTCGACCCGGTGACCCGGATCGCCAGAAGAAGTGTACGGGACCGGCGAGGCACCGGGTGACGCCGCTGTCCACAACCGGCGAGTGGTCCACAGGGTCAGGACGTGACCGGCGGAAGTGCGGGACGGTGTCGGCATGCGACGAACGATGCGACGCGCGCTGCTGTGGGCGGCGCTGCCGCTGGGGTTGGCGGTGTGCCTGCTCACCCCTCTGGCCTGGGCGGACACGGCTCCCGTGATGCCGCCGCCTCCTCCTGCGGCCCCGGTTCCGCCGGTGGCCCGCGCCTGGCCGGTCGGCGTCCGCCCACCGGTCCTGCGCGGCTGGGAGCCACCGGCGACGGTGTACGGCCCTGGACACCGGGGGGTGGACCTGGGAGCGCCGGCCGGGGCGCCCGTACGGGCGATCGCACCGGGCCGGGTGCTGTTCGCGGGGCGGGTGGCGGGGAGAGGGGTGGTCTCGGTGGAGCTGCGGGGGACGGATCTGCGGACGACGTACGAGCCGGTGCGGGCCTCGGTGCGGAAAGGGGAGGAGGTGGGGGCGGGGGCGGTGGTGGGGGTGGTGGAGCCGACGGGGTCCCACTGCGGGACACGGACGTGCGTCCACTGGGGTCTGCGGCGGGGTGACGCGTACGTGAACCCGCTGTCCGTCCTGCCACCGTGGCTGCTGGGCGGGGGACCGTCGAGGTTGCTGCCGGTCGTGTCTCAGCCGCCGGTGCGTGGGGGCTGGTCGCGCAGTTCCCCGCGCCCTCTTCGGGGGCGCTCTCCAGCTGTCCCGGCCACGCCGGTGAGGCTCAGCCCTTCACACCACCCAGGGCCATCGCCACAGCCGCGTCCGTCACCACCGCGGGATCCTCGGCCGCCCCCAGCTCGATACGCCGGACCGCCGCGTCCACAACCCCTTGCAGCAGCATCGCCGCCAACCGGGGCTGCCCGTGCCCCAGCTCCTCCAGCGCCTCGACGATCATCGCGACCAGCCCCCCGTGGGCAGCCCTGATCTTCTCCCGGGCCCCGGCATCCAGCTCACTCGCGGAGATGGCGACGACCGCCCGATGCCGCCGGTCCCCCACCAGCGCCAGCTGCTGCCGCACATACGCCTCGACCTTGCCCTCGGCCGTCCCGGCCCGCTCCATCGCCGTCGCGACCTCGGCCGCCCACACCGGGAAGTCGACCTCGCACAGCTCCTCGACCACGGCGGCCCGGGACCGGAAGTACTCGTACACGGACGACCGCGCCAGCCCCGTCCGCTCGGCCAGCGCGGGAAAGGTCAGCGCTTCCGTCCCGCCCTCGGACAGCAGGGACCGAGCCGCGTCCAGCAGGGCGGCTCGCTGCATCGACCGGTGTTCGGCCACGGAGGCCGCTCGAATCCTTGGCACGTCGACCACTTTACGGACAGGCCATCCCGTAAGGGAGCACTCAGCGCCCGAAGCTCGCCAGCTTGGCCCGCAGCTGGAGCACCGACTTGGTGTGGATCTGGCTGACCCGGCTCTCGGTGACCCCGAGCACGTTGCCGATCTCGGCGAGGGTGAGCCCCTCGTAGTAGTACAGGGTGACCACGGTCTTCTCCCGCTCGGGCAGGGTGTTGATCGCCCGCGCCAGGAACCGCCGCAGCTCCCGGTCCTCGGCCACCTCCACCGGGTTGTCGGCGGCGGTGTCCTCCAGCGTGTCCATCAGGCTGAGCCGGTCCCCGCCCTCGCCGCCGACGTGCAGCAACTCCTCCAGGGCGACCACGTTGGCCAGCGACAACTGACTGAACACGGCGTGCAGTTCGTCGACCTCCATGCCCAGCTCGGCGGCGACCTCCCCCTCCGACGGCGTCCGCCGCAGCCGCGCCTCCAGGGTGGCGTAGGCACGCTCGACGTTCCGCGCCTTCTGCCGGACCGAGCGGGGGATCCAGTCCAGCGCCCGCAGCTCGTCGATCATCGCGCCGCGAATCCGGGTGATCGCGTACGTCTCGAACTTGATCTCCCGGTCGATGTCGAACTTCTCGATCGCGTCGATCAGCCCGAACACGCCCGAGGAGACGAAGTCGGCCTGCTCCACATTGGGCGGCAGCCCGACGCTCACCCGGCCCGCCACGTACTTGACCAGCGGCGAGTAGTGCAGGATCAGCTGCTCCCGCAGCCGGTCGTCCCCCGTCGCCTTGTACGACCGCCACAGCTCGTCGAGTGTCGAGGGAGCGGGCGGTCGCACGCTGCCACCGTCGCGGGCGGCTGGGGGGATCGCCGCCCGGTCGGACCCGGAGGTGTGCTGGGGCATTCGTCGCCTTGTGCCGTTCTGCCGTGAAGTGCCGTGAAGTGCTGTGGAGCGGGAAGAGGTGGGGTTCCTGCGGGGAAGTGGGGCTGCCTGGGTGAGGTGACGGTCTGATGCGGGGTTGGCGCGATCCGCGCCACCGCCTTTGTGAGCGTAGCGTGACTGAGGAGTCGCGGTGTGCGAACAGGGCGGCGCCACCCGTGCGCGGGGCGCTCGCGTCGGCAGGGTGACCGCATGCCGGGGTTCGCTCTGCGTGACCGGCCCGAGGCGCCAACTCCGGGAAACGCCAAGGGCGTCGGGGGTTCCCCCGGACGGCCGAACACGGTCGGTCAGCACGGACGGCGACCGTCCCGGACCGAGGTCATCGCCTGGCGTGTCAACTTCCAGCCATCGCCGTGTCGTTCGACGTAACCAAGTGCTCGGAGTTCGTACAGTCTCGCGATGGCCTCGTCCCGTGTGGTGCGCGCGCCGAGCGCGATCTCCTCGGCGGGGGCCGCGCGGCTGCCGGGGAGGGCGGCGAGCACCGTCCGGGCGGCCGGTTGCAGCAGGTCACGAGGGAGGATCGGGCCTCGCCGGGCCGGGGCCAGCTCACCCATGTCGCCCACGAGTTCGATGACCTCCGTGGCATCGGTGACCAGGGTGGCCTCACCGCGCAGCAGTTCGTGCACGCCGGCGGAGAGGGAGCTGGTGACGGGGCCCGGGACGCCCATGGTGAACCGGCCGAGGCGCTGCGCGGCCCGCGCGGTGGCCAGCGAGCCGCTGCGGCAGGCCGCCTCCACGACGACGGTGCCCCTGGTCAGCGCGGCGATGACGCGGTTGCGGAGGATGAACCGGCTCGGTGTCGGATGGTCGCCCGGCGGCAGCTCACCCACCACCAGTCCCTGTTCCGCGATGCGGGCGAACAGTGCGGCGTGGCCGCGGGGGTAGGGCTGGTCGACGCCGCAGGCGAGGACGGCGACGGTGGCGCCGCGGGTGGCGAGGGCACCGCGGTGGGCGGCGCCGTCGATGCCGTACGCCCCGCCGGAGACGACCACCCAGCCGCGTTCGGCGAGGCCGGAGGCGAGGGTGGCGGCCGCGTGGGTGCCGTACTCGGTGCAGGCGCGGGCGCCGACCACGGCCACGGACCGGAGCGCCCACATCCGCAGATTCGGCCGGCCCCGCACCCAGAGCCCGAGGGGCCGCGCGTCCCCGAGGTCGTCGAGCTGCCGGGGCCACTCGGCGTCCCCCGGACAGACGAACCGCGCCCCGGCGGCCCGGGCCACCTCCAGATCCCGCTCCGGCTCGGCCCGCCGGGCCCGGGCGACGAGCCCCGCCCACCGGGTCCCGCTCACCCCCGGCAACGCGTCCTTGCCACACCGCAGCCGCCGCACCACCTCCCCCACCCCGAACTCCCGCACCCACCGCCCACCGACCTCGTCCCCCGCCTCGACAACCCGCCCGAGAAACACCCTGCCGAGCAGTTCGGCGCCGGGGTCCTCCTCTACGGTCATGTCAGCGCTCCGATGGCCATCGGCACCCCTCGGGGGACACCGGTGCGCAGTTGCAGGGCCAGGGCGACGTCGGTCGCGTCCGGGCGGTCGTGTCCGACGAGGTCGGCGACCGTCCAGGCGACGCGCAGGACGCGGTCGATCCCGCGGGCGGTGAGCACGCCCCGTTCCAGGTTGCGTTCGGCGTCGTCCATGGCTCCGGCGGCGGCGTGGTAGCGGCTGCGCAGTTCGCGGCCGGGCACTTCGCTGTTGGTGCGCCACGGGGTGCCGGCCAGGCGGGCCGCCGCCCGCTCCCGGGCCTGCCGTACCCGGTCGGCCACGGTCGCCGTGGACTCTCCGCGGGCGCCGGGCTCCGTGAGCTGGGCCCGGGTGACCGGGTCGACTTCGACACGCAGATCCACCCGGTCCAGCAGCGGGCCGGACAGCCGGGACTGGTAGCGGCGGATCGTCGACGGCGGGCACTCGCACAGCGAGTCGCGGAGTGAGAAGCGTCCGCAGGGACAGGGGTTGGCTGCCAGAACCATCAGGAACCGTGCCGGGAAGCGGACCACGCCGGCGCTCCGCGCGATGACGACGTGCCCCGACTCCAGTGGCTGTCGCAGGGCGTCCAGGGTCTGGCTGTGGAACTCGGGGGCCTCGTCCAGGAACAGCACGCCGCGATGGGCGAGGGACACCGCGCCGGGCCGGGCGATGCCCGGGCCTCCGCCGACGAGTGACTGCATCGTCGCCGAGTGGTGCGGGGCGCAGTAGGGGGCGACGTCGATGAGCGGCTTGCCCGGGGGCAGCAGCCCGGCGACCGAGTGCACGGCCGTCACCTCCAGGGAGTCTCCCCGGGTGAGCCGGGGAAGCACGGCGGGCAGGCGCTCGGCGAGCATGGTCTTGCCCGCGCCGGGCGGCCCCTCCAGGAACAGGTGGTGCCCGCCGGCCGCGGCCACCTCCACCGCCGTACGGGCGGAGATCTGCCCGACGACATCGGCCAGGTCGTGATCGTGGTCGTGGTGCGCGGCGCCGATGCTGTGCATGCCGGTGGCGGCGCCCGTGCCCGGTACGCGCAACCCCGCCAGGAGGGGATCGGGCCGTCCCTGCTCGTCCGGCGCCTCGTCGGGGACGGGCTCGTCGGTCAGGACCGCGATGAGCTGCCGCAGGCTGCGCACACCCAGCACGGACACACCGGGGACCAGCGAGGCCTCGGCGGCGGCGCACTCGGGCACGACCACCTGCTCGTACCCGGCGTCGGCCGCCGCGAGGACGGCCGGCAGGATGCCCCGCACCGGGCGCACCCGGCCGTCCAGGCCCAGTTCTCCGATCATGACGATGTCGGCGAGGACCCGGGGGTCGATCCGCTCGGCGGCACCGAGCACCGCGCAGGCGACAGCCAGGTCGAAGCCCGAGCCGGCCTTGGGGACGGAGGCCGGGCTGAGTCCGACGGTGAGCTTCTTCTGCGGCCATTCGCCGCCCGAGTTCACCACCGCCGCCCGCACCCGGTCGCGGCTTTCCGTCAGGCTTTTGTCCGGGAGGCCTACCAGGGTGAAGGCCGCGACTCCGGGTTCGAGGTCGGCCTGGACCTCGACGACCACGCCTTCGACGCCGACCAGGGCGACCGAGCACGTACGGGCGAACGCCATTCAGGCCACCCCCCGCGCGTGCTCGACGGACGGGGCGCCCCGGCGGGGCAGCAGCACGCCTACGATGTCGATGCGGACGCCGCCCGGTGGGGCTCCGCCGTGGGCCTGGATCCAGTGTTCGGCGAGGGCCCGGAGCCGGGCCGCCTTCTCGGGGGTCACCGCGGCCATCGGGTGTTCGTAGCCGCCGCCCCTGCGGGTCTTCACCTCGCAGACGACCAGGGCGTCGCCGTCCCTGGCCACGATGTCGATCTCGCCGGACCTGCCGGAGCGCCAGTTGCGCTCCAGGATCGTCATTCCCTGCTCGGCCAGCCGCCGGGCGGCCAGGTCCTCGCCGTACTTGCCGAGTCCGTTGCGTGCCTTGCTCATGTCGGCACCACCTCCGGCGCCAACGGTCACGCATCCGGCCGAGCAGTGTTGATCTTGGTGGACTACTCAGCGGTTGTGGACAACTCCGTCACCCGCCCGGCAACTCCAGATCGCTCTTGTTCAGCTCCTCAATGTTCACGTCCTTGAACGTCAACACCCGGACCTGCTTCACGAAACGAGCCGGCCGGTACATGTCCCAGACCCAGGCGTCGGCCATGGTGACCTCGAAAAAGACTTCGCCCTGTACCGAGTGCACCTGCATCTCGTAGTCGTTGGTGAGGTAGAACCGCCGCTCGGTCTCGATCACGTATTTGAACAGACCGACGACATCTCGGTACTCCCGGTAGAGCTTCAGCTCCATCTCGGTCTCGTACTTCTCGAGGTCCTCGGCGCTCATGGCATGTTCCCCTTCAGCCGTGCGATCCCCCCATTGTGCGCCAGTCCCGGGAACCCTCAGACGATTTCCGTGTCGAGGGTCACGGGCCGGGCGGGGGGACCTTCGACGAGCAGCGTGCGCAGCAGCTCGGCGAGTCTGGTCGGATACACCGTCTCATGTGCCCGGGTCAGTTCCTGACACGTCCACCAGCGCGCTCCGGCGACACTGCGCCGCTCCAGCTCCGTCAGCCCCGTCGCCGCGGTGGCCGTCTGGGTCGTACGGGCCAGGTAGTACCACTCGTCCTGGTCCCAGCGGCGGCCCGCGAACGGGAACGAGCACCGCCGCCGCCAGAGCACGGGGCCGAGTTCGACGTCGGTGATGCCGGTCTCCTCCGCGAGTTCCCGCAGCGCGGCCTCCTCGCGCGTCTCGGCGCCCTCCAGACCGCCGCCGGGCGTGAACCACCAGTCGTCGGCCGGGTCGTCCGGTTCGTGGCCGTGCAGGAGGAGGATGCGGTCCTCGGCGTCGAGCAGCACCACCCGGGCGACCTTCCGCAGGCCAACCCCGCCACCGTCGCCCGCGTACGGCCCCTCGCCCTCGTACGACTCCCCCGCCGGCCCGTCACCCTCGTACGGCTTCCCCGCCGGCCGCGCGGTCTCAGCGGGCACCGGCCGCCTCCGGGCGGGCCGTGCGGGCGCGGGAGCGGCTCAGGCGGCCCGCGATCGGGCCGTAGGCGCCGCCGCCGAGGACCAGGACCGCGCCGGCCACGATCAGCAGCTCGATCGTGCGCAGCGGGCCGGGCTCGGAGAGGGCGCCGAGGGTCTGGAACCCGGTGGGACGCTCCAGCGTGCCCTTCCAGGGCCAGACGACGGCCTCGACGCGGGCGGACACGGCGTCGCGGGAGACGGTGCCCTGGGCCGCGTCGGTGAGGTGGGCGGTGGAGTCCAGGGAGCCCTGGCGTTCGTCGCCGAGGAGGAACAGCCGGCCCTCCGGGACGGTCACCCCGGGGAAGTTCTTGATCTCGGCGAGGCTGCCCTCGGGCAGGTACGGCTCGTCGATCTGCTTGCCGTTGACGGTCAGCTTGCCGTTCGTGCAGCAGGAGACGGTGTCCCCGCCCACGGCGACCACGCGCTTGACCACCTTGGCGTTGCTGACCCAGGTCTTGTCCTCGAAGACGACCACGTCACCGCGGCGCACCTCGTCGCCGTCGACGCGCTGGGCCAGCACCCGGTCACCGGCGTCGATGGTGGGGGTCATCGAGCTGGTGGGAACGGTGTACGGCCGGTAGACCAGCGCTGCCCAGGCGAAACCGCCGAGGAACAGCACCAGACCCAGCGCCACGGCCAGTCCGGACAGCCGCTGCCCGAGCCGGCTGCCGCCGCCGGCCTGTGCCGTGCCGGTGCCGCCGCTCTGCGGGGCCGTACGCGTCATGCTCTCGCCACCCATGGACCCGCACCCTACCCGGCGGTACCGGACAGGGGCAGCCCCTCTCGCTCGCCCCGGGCGGCTGCTTACCGCTTCTTGAACTCCGCGTTCTCGAACTCCGGGCGCTCGAACTCCGCGTTCCCGGATTCCGCGTTCTCGGACTCCGAGCGGTCCGCGCGCCTGCGCCGCCACACGACCACCGGCAGGACCGCCGCGACGGCGACGCCCCCGGGGGCCACCGTCAGGGACGCGGCGGCGGAGGACTGCTGGTCGAGGCCGGGCTGGTCGAAGGTGTCCGGGACCGGCAGGGTGCCCCAGCGGTTGATCGGCCAGGCCTTGACGATCGCGCGGCCGACGACCTTGTCGACGGGGACCATGCCGTGGTTCCTGTCGGACTGGTTGTACCGGGAGTCGCGGGAGTTCTGGCGGTGGTCGCCCATCACCCAGATGAAGCCCTTGGGGACCTTCACCTTGAACTGGCCGCCCTGGTCGTCCACGCTGCACGGCGTGTTGCCCGGGTAGACGTACGGCTCGTTCAGCGCCTTGCCGTTGACCTTCAGCGGGCCGCTGCCCTTGCACTCGACCGTGTCGCCGCCGACCCCGATCACCCGCTTGATCAGGTCCTTCTCCTCCGCCGACGGCATCAGGCCGATCCAGCTGAGGACCTTCTGCACCGGGTTCGGCGTCGGCGTCGGCTCGCCCGCCAGCCAGTTGTCCGGGTCGTGGAAGACGACGACCTCACCGCGGTCGGGCTTGGACCCGAACCACGGGGTGAGCTTGTCGACCAGCACCCGGTCACCCTGCTGGAGGGTGTTCTGCATCGAGTCGGAAGGGATCGAGAACGCCTGCACCAGGAACGTCTTGATCAGCAGCGCCAGGACCAGCGCGATGCCGATCAGGATCGGCAGTTCCTTCCAGAAGGAACGCGGCTTCCTCGGCCGGAGGGCCGCCGCGCCCGCGCCCGGGCCGTCGCCGCGCGGCTCCGGCCCGCTCTCCGGCCTGCCGTCGTCGCCCGCCGCCGCGTCATTCCCGGAGGTCATGGCGCCGTCCGGTACGGGAAGGTCCGGTTCCACGGGGTGCCCGCGGTGCTCCTCGCCGTCGTGTCCCGACCGTGCGCCAACCGCCACATCCCCCACGCCAACTCCTCACTCCTCGCCGCCGCCTGCGCCGCACACGGTGCAGGCCCACCACTCCCATAACGAGCGGGAGTTCCGCAGGGGTCGGGAGCTGGGTCATTCCGTTCGGATTCTCGGAGGCAACCCTATGCGACGCCTGGGCGGCAGCGGTCGTCCCCGGCGCCGAGTCGGTGACGCTTGCGAAGGTTTTAGGTTCTTCCAGGCGCGTCCAGTGGCCGACCGGCCAGCCGATGACCATGGCCCGGCCGACCACCGAGTCCTCCGAGACCGTGCCGCCGTAGGCCGTGTTCTGGTGGGAGCGGGAGTCCGCGGAGTTGCCCCGGTGGTCGCCCATCACCCACAGCCGGCCCTTGGGGACGGTGATGTCGAAGGGCATGGTGGAGGGCGCGTCCCCCGGGTAGAGGTAGTCGCCCTCGGTGAGCGGGACGCCGTTGACGGTGACGCGGCCCTGGGCGTCGCAGCACTTGACGTGGTCGCCGCCGACTCCGATGACCCGTTTGATCAGGTCTTTCTCGTTGTCGGACGGCAGCAGGCCGATGAAGGTGAGGCCTTCTTTGAGCTGCTTGACGACGACGGGGTCGTGTTTCTTGGCGGTCTGCTCGTCCTGGAGCCAGCCGCCCGGGTCGTGGAACACGACGACGTCCCCGCGCTGCGGCTTGGAGCCGAACCACGGGGTGAACTTGTCGACCAGGACCCGGTCGCCGATCCGGATCGTCTGTTCCATGGACCCGGAGGGGATGACGAACGCCTGGACGAGGAACGTCTTGAGGACGAGTGCGATGAGGACGGCGACACCGACCAGCAGGGGGATCTCCCGAACGGCCGACCGTCTGCGCTTGCGCTTGACCTTGCGTTGCAGTTTCCGCCGCTCCGCGCGCGTGCGGCCACCGCCGGGCGCGGAGGTGCGGCGGGCCCCGGTGGGCAGCAGGTTGTCGGCGGGCGTGCTGGGCACCCCGCGCGGTTTGCCGCGGTTACCCATGGGCGCCTCCCGCCGGGGCGGCGGGCACGCGCGCGTAGGCGGACGGCCGGGTCAGATGCGTCCAGTGACGGTACGGCCACACGATCCAGTCGGCCCGGCCGATGACGTCCCCGACGGGGATCATGCCGCCGCCGGGCGAGCCGAGATGGTCGCGGGAGTCCCTGGAGTCGCTGCGGTGGTCGCCGAGGACGAAGAGGCGGCCCGAGGGCACGACGACGTCGAAGGGCACGCTGGAGGCGCTGTCCCCGGGATAGAGGTACGCCGTCTCGTCGACCGGTCGGCCGTTCACCTCGATCCTCCCCTTCTTGTCGCAGCAGACCACATGGTCTCCGCCCACACCGGCCACGCGCTTGATGTAGTCGGCGTCCCCGAAATACCCGGTGCCGTCGAACACAATCACGTCGCCGCGGCGCGGCTGGGCACCGAAACGGTACGCCAACTTGTTTACGAGAACGCGGTCGCCGATCCTCAATCCCTGTTCCATGGATCCGCTCGGGATCTGGAACGGTTGCGCCACGAAAGCGTTGAGGAGCAGCGAGAACGCCAGGCAGAGGAAGAGCGTGAGGGTGATCCTGCCGCCGGGCAGCCAGTCGGCGACCCGCGACACCAACGCGAAACGCGACCGGCCCTCCGCCCCCGGAGTACCGGGGTGGGAGGAGCGGTCGCGTTCCGTCGGCTGTGCTTCGGTGTCCATCGGAGCCAGATGCTATCCGGCTCCGCTGTGACTCCGGGAAAGCGCTCAGCTCTCGCGCTTCTCCTTGATCTTCGCGGCCTTGCCGCGCAGGTCACGGAGGTAGTACAGCTTGGCGCGGCGCACGTCACCCCGGGTGACCAGCTCGATCTTCTCGACGATCGGGGTGTGCACCGGGAAGGTGCGCTCGACGCCGACGGAGAACGAGACCTTGCGGACCGTGAAGGTCTCGCGGACACCGGAGCCCTGGCGGCGGATGACAACGCCCTTGAACTGCTGCACACGGGAGCGGTTGCCCTCGATGACGCGCACGTGGACGTTGACGGTGTCACCCGGACGGAAGGCCGGGATGTCGCTGCGCAGCGACGCGGAGTCGACGGAGTCGAGCAGGTGAGACATTTCGTCTGCTTTCCTCGCTGATGCCACAGGTCATCAACGGAAACTAGGGGTTCCAAGAGGTCTGCCGTGCGGGTCGGGGCGGGCGTCGTGTCCCCCTGTGGCAGGGGCGCACGCCGGACGGGCGCACAACAGCGGTCTATTCTTCCACGCCCTGGGCCCGGCGCCAAAATCGCCCGTACGGCTCTCCGTCCGGGTCGGGTTCCCAGCCCAGGATGGAGAGCATCTCGCGGTCCTTCTTGTCGAAGGCCTTGGGGTCGCAGCGCTCGATCAGGTCGGGGCGGTGCACGGTGGTACGCCTGAGGGCCTCGTCGCGGCGCCAGCGGGCGATCTTGCCGTGGTGGCCGCTGAGCAGCACCTCGGGGATGTCCCGGCCGCGCCAGACGGGCGGCTTGGTGTAGACGGGGCCTTCCAGGAGGTTGGCCATCGCGCCGGGGGCGAAGGAGTCGTCGCGGTGGGACTCCGCGTTGCCGAGGACGCCGGGCAGCAGCCGGGCGACGGCCTCGGTGATGACGAGGACGGCCGCCTCGCCGCCGGCGAGGACGTAGTCGCCGATGGAGACCTCGTAGACCGGCATCCGGGTCGCGTACTCGTCCATGACGCGCCGGTCGATGCCCTCGTAGCGGGCCGGCGTGAAGATCAGCCAGGGGCGCTCGGACAGTTCGACGGCCAGTTCCTGGGTGAAGGGGCGGCCGCTGGGCGTGGGCACGATCAGCGCGGGCGCCTGGGCGCCGGTCTCGTAGCCGTCGGCGAGGACCGTGTCCAGGGCGTCGCCCCAGGGATCGGTCTTCATGACCATGCCGGGACCGCCGCCGTACGGCGTGTCGTCCACCGTGTTGTGCCGGTCGTACGTCCACGCGCGCAGGTCGTGCACATGGACGTTCAGCTGCCCACGCGCGCGTGCCTTGCCGACGAGGGAGACGTTCAGCGGCTCCAGGTACTCGGGGAAGATCGTGACGACGTCGAGCCTCATGCGCTGTCTTCCCCGGACTCCGCCCCGGACTCGTCCCGGGAGGAGGCGATCTCGGCGCGGTCGTCGATCAGGCCGGGCGGGGGCGCGATGACCGCCTTCTGCTCCGCGAGGTCGATCTCGGTGACGATCTCCTCCACGAAGGGGATCAGCACCTCGCTGCCGTCGGGGCGCTCGACGATGAACAGGTCCTGCGTGGGCAGGTGCGAGATCTCGGTGATCCGGCCGACCTCCGTACCGTCCTCGGTGACCACGTCGAGGTCGATGAGCTGGTGGTCGTAGTACTCGTCCTCGCCCTCGGGCAGTTCCTCGGGGTCCACCTCGGCGATCAGCAGGGTGTTGCGCAGCGCCTCGGCGGCGTTGCGGTCGGTGACGCCCGCGAAGCGCAGGAGGAGGCGGCCGCTGTGGACGCGGCCGGTCTCGATGGTCAGCGGTCCCGCCGAGGCGGGGTCCGTGGCGAGTACGGCGCCGGGCGCGAGCCTGAGTTCGGGCTCGTCGGTACGCACCTCGACGGTGACCTCGCCCTTGATGCCATGGGCACGGCCGATCCGTGCGACTACCAGCTGCACCTGTCAGAATCTCCTGTCGTACGACTGCGGGCCGGGGACGGCCCAGTGGCCCTCCCCGGCCCGAGCCGGTTGCGATGAAGCGTCAGCGGACGTGGTCCACGTCGACGAGGTCGACGCGGACACCGCGGCCGCCGATGGCGCCCACGACGGTGCGCAGGGCGCGCGCGGTGCGGCCGTTGCGGCCGATCACCTTGCCGAGGTCGTCCGGGTGGACCCGGACCTCCAGCACGCGCCCGCGACGCAGGTCGCGCGAGGCGACCTGCACATCGTCAGGGTTGTCGACGATGCCCTTCACGAGGTGCTCAAGCGCCTCTTCGAGCATGCTGCTCAGGCCTCGGTCGACTCAGCCGCAGAGGACTCAGCAGCCGCCTCGTCCTTCTTCTCAGCCTTCTTCTTCTGGGTGATGGCCTCACCCTTGCCCGCGTCGTCACCGCCGAGAGCCTCGAACGACGGACGGGCCGGCTTCGGCTCGGCGGTGAGCAGCGGCGCGGGAGCCGGCTCGCCCTTGAACTTCTGCCAGTCGCCGGTCTTCTTCAGAATGGCGAGCACGGGCTCGGTCGGCTGGGCGCCGACGCCGAGCCAGTACGCCACACGCTCGGCGTCCACCTCGATGACCGACGGGTTGTAGGTCGGGTGGTACTTGCCGATCTCCTCGATGGCCCGGCCGTCACGGCGGGTACGGGAGTCGGCGACGACGATGCGGTAGTGAGGCGAACGGATCTTGCCCAGACGCTTCAGCTTGATCTTGACTGCCACGGGAGTGGGTTCTCCTGGATTTGACGTGGTTGGGCACGGCGAGTTGCCGCGTGGGGTTGCGGTACCCGAGTGCCCGATGGACGCGTCAGCCGGAGGAGAGAGGGGTCCTGTGCGGCTGTCGAGTACAGCTAGCCATTCTGCCATACCCTACGGGCCGCTTTTGGCCGAGGGTGCCCGAGCTGTGCCCGGGGCATGCCGGTGAGGCACCCGGCGTGGAGGTGAGGTCACGTCGGGTGCGCCGTCCCCGGTGCCGTGAGGTCGCCGCGGCTACGGCTGCCACGAGCAGCCGTAGCCCTACGCCGCTCCCACGACCTCCGGGATTCTGAACGGCTTGCCGCACCCGCCGCAGACGATGGGGGCCTGGGCCAGGACCGAGGGCACCACCCGGACGTTGCGCCCGCAGTCGCACACCGCCTTGACGCGGACGCCGCCGCCGGAGGAGCCGTGCCGGGCGGCCGGGCCGCGGAAGGTGCGGGTGGTGTCGGCCGAGGTGGCCGCCGTGTGGGCCTTCAGGGCGCGTTGCAGCCGCTCGATGGTCGGGCGGTAACGCCGCTTCGCCTCGGCGTTGAGCGTGACCAGCGAGAAACCGCTGCTCGGGTGCGGCTCCTCGGGGTGGTCCAGGCCCAGCTCCTCGGCGATCGCCAGGAAACGACGGTTGTGGTAGCGGCCGGCCCGGGAGGTGTCGCGGACGCCGCGGGCGGCGGCGATGCCGTGGACTGCCTCATGGAGCAGCCTCTCGAAGGAGAGTTCGTGACCGCACGCGGACGACGACTCCCCGATCAGGGATTCTGGCGCGGCAAGGTCCGGCAGCTCGGGGTGGTACCGCTGAATGTCGGCCCACGCCTGCGCCAGCTCTGCGGCGAGAACAGGTGGTGTCTGTGTCGTGCTCACGTAATGACAACGAGCGGGGGTGCCGCTGTGTTCCTATTCCGGGGCATCCCAAATAATTTGCACGTACCCGTCAGTTGCCGCTGATGCGTCCTGACGAGGGCGGGTGCGCTGATCTGCGGAGAAGCGTCACAGCTCATACCAAGCTGGTGCGTAGTCCGCGCTACGCACCGCCGGTGAGGCCTGGGACGACGAAGGCCGGCTGCTGCGCAAGAGGTGTTTCGGCCGCTCTCGGCGCGCGGCCCTCACCACGGACAGCGTCCACGGCCTCCGTGACGTTACCGCGTGCCGCTGCGGCCCCCGTCACCGGCCCGCCTCCCGCGGGCCGACACCGTACGGCCACCCAGATTGCCGGGATGTGAAATCTCGCCACACCGGCGCCCTCACCCCAAGCCGGACCCCACGACCCCTGGACGCCACCGCGAGCCGGGAGTTACCTGGCATACGTGGGAAGGGCGCGCGCACGGCACGGGGGCACGCAACCGGGCGCAGCGGCGAACTGTCGGCGGATTGGGGCGCTTACCTATGACACCTACGCTCGTGCGGCAGCACACGTCTCACGCGGTCTCCGCACCCCGCGTGGACCTGAGCGCACGCGCGCGTGACTGGTCCGAGATCCAGGAGCGGATGCTCGTACCGCTCTACGAAGCCGTGTACGACCGACTCGAGGTGGGCCCCGCCACCCGGCTGCTGGGCCTGCGCTGCGGTTCCGGGCTCGCCCTGCTGATGGCGGCCGCCAGAGGCGCCGCGATCACCGGTGTCGACTCCGCCTCCCCCGAACGGCTCGCCCTCGCGCGCGAGCGCCTGCTGCCGGACGCCCCGCCCGGCCGGCGCGGCGACGGCTCAGGCGGCACACGCGCGCGTACGGCCGCGGAACTCCTCGACGGGCCGCCCGCGGCCACGGCCGGCCCGGAACCGGCCGGGTACACCCTGGTGACCGTCTTCGAGCCGATCGGCGGTCTCGCGGGCGACGCCGACGGTCTCGGCGAGCTGCTCGCCGACGCGCTTCCGTCGGCCGGGCGCGGGGCCGCCGTGGTGCTGGCCGGCTGGGGACCGCCGGAGCGCTGCGCCACCTCCTCGGTGCTGCGGGTGGCCGCCAAGCTGGCGGATCCGCTGCGCGGCGCGCGCAGCCGGCCGCTCGCCCGGCGCGACGACCTGGAGGAGGTCGCCGGGCGGGCCGGGCTGAAGCCGGACGGCTCGGGCCGGGTCGCCTGCCCGTTCGGGTACGCCGACCTCGACAGCGCCGTACGGGGGCTGCTGTCCACCGGCCTGTTCGACACGGCGATCGCGGCGACCGACGCCAAACAGGTCGACAAGGAGCTGACGGAGGCCCTGCACCCGCACCGGCGCCCGGACGGCACCGTGTGGATGCCGAACGTCTTCCGCTACCTGATCGCCCGCGTGCCCTAGGCCCTGTCGTCTGGATCAACCCGGCGTCGCGGGGCCTGGCACGCACATCTGCCGCGTTGTCGTCGGTTGCCAACGCTCCGCGTTGGCGCCCTCCTCCGCCTTGCAGCTGCACGCACCAGGCCCCGCTCGGCTCGGCTCGGCTCGGCTCGAAGGCACCGCACCTCACAGCCGGCCTGATCCAAACGAAAGGGCCTAGCCCTCTGCCCGGCCGGTCCCTGCCGTCAGGTCCCAGTCGTCAGGTCCCAGTCGTCAGGTCCCAGTCGTCAGTCCTCGCCGTTCTTGGTGAGGCGCGTGATCCCGGCGATCCGGTACGCGTCCGCCTCCTCCAGCGTCTCGTTCTCCAGCAGGGCCTGCGCGAGCGCGTCCAGCCGGCCCCGGTGGTCGCGGAGCTTGCGGCACGCCTCCTCGTAGCACGCGTCCACGATCCGCCGCATCTCCGCGTCGATCACGTCCAGGGTCTGCGGGGCGGCCGACAGCCCGTACGCCTGCTGGGCGTCGCTCGGCAGGGCGGACAGCCGGCCGACGCGCTCGCTCATGCCCCAGCGGCCCACCATCCCGCGCGCGATGTTGGTGACCTGCTCGAGGTCGTTCTCCGCACCCGTCGTGACGACCCCGTAGACGACCTCTTCCGCCGCCATGCCGCCCAGGGCGCCGATGATGCGCCCGCGCAGGTACTCCTCGGAGTGCGCGTACCGCTCGACCTCGGGCGTGGACATGGTCACACCGAGCGCCCGGCCGCGCGGCACGATGGTGATCTTGCGGACGGGGTCGGCGCCGGGCTGGAGCATGCCGAGCAGGGCGTGGCCACTCTCGTGGTAGGCGGTACGGCGGCGGTCTTCCTCCGGCATGATCAGCGTGCGTTCGGCGCCCAGCTGCACCTTCTCCAGCGCCTCGGACAGGTCGGCGCCGGTCACCTGCTCCTGTTTGCGTTTGACCGCGAGCAGAGCGGCCTCGTTGGCGAGATTGGCCAGATCGGCGCCGGTCATGCCCGGGGTGACGCGGGCCAGCTGCGTCAGGTCCACGTCGGGCGCGAGGGGGATCTGCCGGGTGTGGATGCGCAGGATCGACTCGCGTCCGCCGCGGTCCGGCGGGGACACGGTGACCACCCGGTCGAAGCGGCCGGGACGGGTCAGCGCCGGGTCCAGGATGTCCGCGCGGTTGGTCGCCGCGATGACGATCACGCCCTCGGAGCCCGAGAATCCGTCCATCTCCGTGAGGATCTGGTTCAGCGTCTGCTCGCGCTCGTCATGACCGCCCATCGAGGAACTGCCGCCGCGCGCGCGTCCGATGGTGTCGATCTCGTCGATGAAGATGATCGACGGCGCCACCTTGCGCGCCTCGGCGAACAGTTCGCGGACGCGGGACGCGCCGACGCCCACGATCATCTCGATGAACTCGGACGCCGAGGCCGAGAAGAACGGCACGCCGGCCTCCCCCGCGACCGCCCGTGCGAGCAGGGTCTTGCCGGTGCCGGGCGGTCCGGAGAGCAATACCCCGCGGGGCAGCTTCGCGCCCATCCTGCGGTAGGCGTCGGGGTGCTCCAGGAAATCGACGACGTCGTCGAGTTCGCCCTTGACCTCGTCGATGCCGGCGACGTCGGCGAAGGTCGTGCGCTCGGCGTCCGGCCGCGGCCCGACCGGTCTGGGCGGCGACCGGCGGCCGAACAGGCCACCCGCGCCGGGCAGCATCCCGCCGAGCCGCCGTTGGACGAGGAGCCAGACCACGACCAGGACCGCGATCGGGATCAGGGACATCAGGACGTTGGACACCAGGCTGCGTTCCTGCACGACCGGCCGCGCGGTCACCGTGACCCCGTGGCTGCTCAGGTTCTGCCACAGCCGGTCGTCCGCGAAGGCCGGCCGCTGCGTCTTGAACTTGGTGTACTCGCCGCCGCCCTCGGGATCGGAGCGGGGGCTCCTGAGCTGGCCCTGGATCGCGTCGCCCTTGGAGTAGATCTTGGCGACGTTGCCGGCGCCGACCTCCCTGCTGAACTGCGTGTACGAGATCGTCGGCTCGTTGCCCCGGCCGAGGTAGTGCAGCCCGAGGTAGGCCAGCACGAAGACGATCACCGCGGTGGCGAGCAGACCCCACCATTTGCCGCCCCGGAATCCGCCGGCGGGTCGCCGGGGCGGCTCCTCCGGTGTGCCCTCGGCGCGCCACGGCTGATCAGGGGCGTTGCGGGGTGGCACCGCATTGCTCATATCTGGACGTTACGACACACACCGGGCCTCGGCACACGCTGGGGGCGCCCTCTGCGGAAGGGAGCGCCCCCGGCGTCGTACGAGCGGGACTCAGCCCATGAACTTCTTGAACTCGTCCGGCAGCTCGAAGTCCTGGCCGCCCTGCTGCGGCAGCCCGAACGCGTTCCCGCCCTGCGCGGCGGCCTCGCGGCGCTGCGCCTCCTCCAGCTCCTGCTGCTTGCGCTTCATCGGGTTGCCGGAGCGCTGCTTGCCCTTGGCCTTCTTCTGCTGCTTCTTCTGCCGGCCGGGGCCGCCGCCCATGCCCGGGATTCCGGGCATGCCCGGCATGCCGCCGCCCTGGGCCATGCGGGACATCATCTTGCGCGCCTCGAAGAACCGCTCGATCAGGCCCTTGACCGCGCTGACGTCGACACCGGAACCCTTGGCGATACGGGCACGGCGGGAGCCGTTGATGATCGTCGGGTCCTGGCGCTCGCCCGGGGTCATCGACTTGATGATCGCGGCGACGCGGTCGACGTCCCGCTCGTCCAGGTTGGCGATCTGGTCCTTGATCTGGCCCATGCCCGGGAGCATGCCGAGCAGCTTGCTGATGCTGCCCATCTTCCTGACCTGCTCCATCTGGGACAGGAAGTCGTCCAGGGTGAAGTCCTGGCCCTTCTTCGACGCCAGCTTGGAGGCCATCTTGGCGGCCTCTTCCTGGCTGAACGTCTTCTCCGCCTGCTCGATCAGGGTGAGCAGGTCACCCATGTCGAGGATGCGGGAGGCCATCCGGTCCGGGTGGAACGCGTCGAAGTCGTCCAGCTTCTCGCCGTTCGACGCGAACATGATCGGCTTGCCGGTGATCTGCCGGATCGACAGGGCCGCACCACCACGGGCGTCGCCGTCGAGCTTGGAGAGGACCACGCCGTCGAAGCCGACGCCGTCGCGGAAGGCCTCGGCGGTGTTGACGGCGTCCTGGCCGATCATGGCGTCGACGACGAACAGGATCTCGTCGGGGCCGACCGCGTCCCGGATGTCCGCGGCCTGCTGCATCATCTCGGCGTCGATACCGAGGCGGCCGGCGGTGTCCACGATCACGATGTCGTGGACCTTGGACTTCGCGAAGTCGAGGGAGTCCTTGGCGACCTTCACCGGGTCACCGACGCCGTTGCCCGGCTCCGGCGCGTACACCGCGACACCGGCGCGCTCGGCGACGACGCTCAGCTGGTTGACGGCGTTGGGGCGCTGGAGGTCGGCGGCGACCAGCAGCGGGGAGTGGCCCTGCTCCTTGAGCCACATGCCGAGCTTGCCCGCGAGGGTGGTCTTACCGGCACCCTGGAGACCGGCCAGCATGATCACGGTGGGCGGCTGCTTGGCGAAGCGGAGACGCCGGGTCTCGCCGCCGAGGATGGTGATCAGTTCCTCGTTGACGATCTTGAGGACCTGCTGGGCGGGGTTGAGCGCCCGGGAGACCTCGGCCCCGAGCGCGCGTTCCTTGACGTTCTTGATGAACGTGCGGACGACAGGCAGCGCCACGTCCGCCTCGAGAAGCGCGATACGGATCTCGCGTGCCGTGGCGTCGATGTCCGCCTCGGAGAGCCGTCCCTTGCCGCGCAGGTTCTTGAAAGTCGCTGACAGGCGATCGGAGAGAGTGTCGAACACGGCGCTCGCGGTCCTCGGGGTCGGTGACGGTCTTGAAGGTCGCCCTCCAGGGTATCCCGGAGCCGCAAGCACCGGAGCAGGTCATCCGCGCAGCGTCTCCTCCAGCACCCCCGCCAGCGATGCCGCGTCCTCGCCGGGCAGCGGTGCGCCCGCCCCCGTCGTGACATAGAACGCGTCCACCGCGTTGGAGCCCAGCGTGCTCACGTGCATGCTGCGGACCCGTACACCCGCCTTGTCCAGGGCCATCCCGATCCGGTACAGCAGACCAGGGGCGTCCTGGATGCGGACCTCGATCACCGTGGCGTGGTGGGAGGCGGCCGGGGCGACGGTCACGCGGGGCGGCGGGGCGCTCCAGCCGCGGCGGCGCGGGTAGGCCGCGTCGCGTTCGGCGAGGCGGCCTGCGATGTCGAGGGTGCCGTCGAGGGCGCGGACGAGGTCGGTGCGCAGCCGGGCCGCCTGGGGCAGGGAGCCGTACTCGGCGGCGACCCGCCAGTTGAGGAGGAGGACCGTTCCGTCGTCGTCCACGTCGTCCGGCAGGCGCAGCGTACGCAGCTCCGCCGTGCGGACGGTGAGGCGGTGCACGGCGAGGACACCGGCGACCGCCGGGAGGACACCGGGCTGGTCGGGTACGGCGATGAGCAGCTCCACGCCCAGGGGTTCCGGGTCGCCGGCCGGTTCCTCGTCGGTGACCTGTTCGGTCTGGGCGCGCAGGGCGAGGACCGGGCCGCCGGTGCGGTAGGCCTCGATGGCGAGCCGTTCCTGCTCGGCGGTGGGCGCGGCCGGCTCGGGCTCGTCGGGGGCGTCCCCGGCGAGGACGGCCGAGACGCGCCGGACGAGGTCGGCGACGAGGGAGCCGCGCCAGGAGGACCAGGCGGCCGGGCCGGTCGCGAGGGCGTCCGCCTCGGTGAGGGCGTGCAGCAGTTCCAGGGTGCTCTGGCTGCCGACGGCTTCGGCGACCGAGCGGACGGTGGCGGGGTCGTCCAGGTCGCGGCGGGTGGCGGTCTCGATGAGCAGCAGGTGGTGGCGCACCAGCAGGGACAGGACGGCCACGTCCGAGCGGTCGAAGCCGATCCGCGCGGCGACGTCCTTGGCGATGATCTCGCCGGCCACCGAGTGGTCACCGGGCCAGCCCTTGCCGATGTCGTGCAGCAGGGCGGCGACCAGGAGCAGGTCGGGGCGGCTGACGCGGCGGGTGAACTCGGAGGCGCGGACCGCCGTCTCGATCAGATGGCGGTCCACCGTCCACACATGCACGGCGTTGCGCTGCGGCCGGCAGCGCACCCGTTCCCAGTCGGGCAGGAGGCGGGTGATCAGGCCCTCGGCCTCCAGGGCCTCCCAGACGTCGATGGTGGGGCGGCCGGAGCCGAGCAGGGTGACCAGTTGCTCGCGGGCCTCGGCGGGCCAGGGCGTGGGCAGGGAGCGTGCGGTGGCGGCCATGCGCCGTACGGCGTGCAGGGAGAGCGGGAGACCGGCCTGGGCGGCGGCGGCCGCGGCGCGCAGCGGGAGCACGGGGTCGCGTTCGGGGCGTGCGGCACGGGCGAGCACCACCTCGCCGTCCTGTTCCACCACGCCTTCGGCCAGAGGCGACCGCTCCGTGACCGGCTTGCCGCCGCCCAGCATGGCGCGCAGCCGCGGCCGGACGGCGCGCGAACGCAGCACGCGCCCCACTTCCCGCCAGGTGACGTCGCTGGCGTACGCGATCACCCGCGCCGCTTCGTAGACCTGCCGCAGCAGGGTGTCGGCGTCGAGCAGCCCCAGCTCGGCGGCGACCTGGTCCTGTTCCTGGAGGGCGAGCCGGTCGGTGGCGCGGCCGGTGGCCAGGTGCAGGGCGTCGCGTACGTCGAGCAGGCTGCGGCGGGCGTCGGCCAGGCCCTCGCGCGGGGCGTCGGCGAGCCAGGAGGCGGCGACGGCCCGCAGGGCGGTGGCGTCCCGGAGGCCGCCCCGGGCCTCCTTGAGGTCGGGTTCCAGCAGGTACTGGAGTTCGCCCTGGCGCGCGGCGCGTTCGGCGCACAGTTCCTGGAGTTCGGGGAGGCGCTTGGGGGCCTGGTTGCGCCAGTCGGCGAGGGCGGCGGTGCGCAGGCCGGCGGTGAGCGCGGGGTCGCCGGCCAGGTGGCGGGCGTCCAGCAGGCCGAGGTGGACCTTGAGGTCCTCGCCGGCCGTCTTGCGGGCCTCGGCGGGGGTGCGGACGGAGTGGTCGAGGGCGAGGCCCAGGTCCCAGACGGGGTACCAGATCCGGTCGGCGAGGGCGGCCACCGCGCCGGGGTCGGAGCCGTCGTGCAGCAGGACCAGGTCGAGGTCGCTGCGCGGGGACAGTTCCGCGCGGCCGTAGCCGCCGACGGCGACCAGTGAGACGCCCTGCGCCGCGCCCGCCGCCGCGTCGAACAGTCCGGCGAGCCAGTCGTCGGTCAGTTCGGCGAGGGCGGTACGGCGCGGCGGCCCGGACCGCGCCCCCTCCGTGAGGAGGCGCAGCCGGGCCGCCGCGTAGCCGCCGGGTCCCGAGTCTTCCGTCTCTTTCCGCACATCCGTACCGGTCACCCAGCGACTCCTGTTCCGTTTCCCCCGACGTTCCCCTGACCCAGATTGTGCTGTGTCAGAGCGCGTCCGGCCCGCGCTCGCCCGTGCGGACCCGTACGGCGGTCTCGACGGGCAGGGACCAGACCTTGCCGTCTCCGATCTTGCCGGTGCGGGCCGCCTTGACGATGACCTCGATCAGCTGTTCGGCGTCGTCGTCCTCGGCCAGCACCTCGATGCGGATCTTGGGCACGAGGTCGACGGTGTACTCGGCGCCGCGGTAGACCTCGGTGTGGCCGCGCTGCCGGCCGTAGCCGCTGGCCTCGGTGACCGTCAGTCCGTGAACCCCGAAGGCCTGGAGGGCTTCCTTGATCTCGTCGAGCCGGTGGGGCTTCACGACGGCGGTGATGAGCTTCATGCGTCCACCTTCTTGTTCTGCGCGGCGGCCAGGGCCGAGGCGGCGAGGGTGCCCGTGACGCCGCCGCCGGCGCCGCTGAAGTCGTATGCGGTCTCGGCGTGCTCCGCCTGGTCGATGCCGGAGATCTCCTCGTCCTCGGTGACCCGCATGCCCAGGGTCTTGTCGAGGAGGAAGGCGAGGACGGCGGAGACGATCAGGGAGTAGGCGAGGACCGCGAAGACACCGGCGCACTGCTTCCACAGCTGGGTGAAGGTGTGGTCGCCGTAGAAGACGCCCGTGGCGGTGGACTGGCCCTTGCCGGTGGCGAAGAAGCCGATCAGCAGGGAGCCGATGATGCCGCCGACCATGTGGACGCCGACGACGTCGAGGGAGTCGTCGTAGCCGAACCTGAACTTCAGGCCGACGGCCGCGGCGCAGGCGACACCGGCGATGGCGCCGACGGCGATCGCGCCGAGCGGGGAGACGGCACCGCCGGACGGGGTGATGGCGACCAGACCGGCGACCGCGCCGGAGGCGGCGCCGAGCGTGGTGAACGCGCCGTGCCGGATCTTCTCGTAGGCGAGCCAGGCCAGCATGGCGGCGGCCGTCGCGACCTGCGTGTTGACGAACATCAGCGCGCCGACGCCGTCGTCGTTGCCGAGCCAGGAGCCGGCGTTGAACCCGAACCAGCCGAACCAGAGCAGACCGGCGCCGAGCATGACCAGCGGGAGGCTGTGCGGGCGCATGGGGTCGCGCTTGAAGCCGACGCGCTTGCCGATGACGAGGATGACCCCGAGCGCCGCCGCACCGGCGTTGATGTGGACCGCCGTACCGCCCGCGAAGTCGATCACGCCGAGCTTGTAGGCCCAGCCGTCGGCGCCCCAGACCCAGTGGGCGACCGGGACGTAGACGATCGTGACCCACAGGACGACGAACAGTGCCCAGGCGGAGAACTTGACCCGGTCGGCGAGGGCGCCGCTGATCAGGGCGGGGGTGATGATCGCGAACATCAGCTGGAAGACCATGAAGACGAAGACCGGGATGGTGTAGCCGTCCCAGAGTTCCGTCAGGCCGATGTTGCTGAGGCCGATCCAGTCGGCGTTCCAGCCGAGCAGGCTGTTGCCCGTGCCGAAGGCGAGGGAGAAGCCGTAGAGCACCCACAGGATGGTGACGATCCCGAGGCTGATGAAGCTCATCATCAGCATGTTCAGGGTGCTCTTGACGCGGACCATGCCTCCGTAGAAGAAGGCCAGTCCCGGGGTCATCAGCAGCACCAGGGCGGAACAGATGAGCATGAAGCCTGTGTTGGCGGACGACAGTTTGGGTGCGTCCGCCGCAAGCATGATGGCTGGTGCCATCGGCGTCTCCTCGTCGGTTGGTACGGCGCCGTGCGGGCGGTGCCTGAGGGGTCCGGTCGGGTGAGGGGTGGGCCGGTTATGCGCCACGAGACTGGCGCAGCGCGGTTTCGGTGGAAGCCCCTCGTTGTTTCGCCGGGGTGACGAAGGCGCCCTGTGTGTTACGCGTCGATGAAGTGCCAGATACCGGGCTGCGCGATCGTTATCGTGGCGCAACCTTCTCCACGGGGCTCGCGCGGAGACACAAACCGGCCGCGGCGGGCCTTCCGACGACCTGGCATGGGGGAGCCGAGTCGGGCAGTTCGGGAGGACCGGCCGCGGCCGGGGTCTGGCGGTGCTGTGGTGGTCAGACGGCTTCGGCGGTCTCCGGCAGGTCGACGGCGAGCTGGTCACTGAGGTCGACCACGGCGGCGAGGTCGCCGTAGTCGCGGACGGCCGTGTCGACCGTCTTTCGGATACGAGTGTTCACACGCTCGGAGCGGACCTTCTTGGCGATCTCCATGGCCCGCGTGGCATAGGTCGTGCTCTCCTCGGGCTCGCGCTGGAGCAGGTGCACGGTGGCCATGCCGATGAGGTTGAGCGCGTACGACCGCTGGTGCTCGGAGTCGTCGGCGAACAGCTCCACAGCCCGGCGCATGAGCGGCTCGGCCAGGGAGGCGTAGGTGGGGCTGCGCCCGGCCACGTAGGCGAGGTCGCGGTAGGAGTGGGAGTTCTCGGCGTACAGCTCGGCCTCGGAGAAGAAGCGGATCCAGTCGGGGTCGGGCTCGTCCCACTCGTCGGCCTCGGCGAAGGTGTCCTCGGCCATGCGGACGGCGCGCTTGGTCTTGCCGGGCTGGCCCATGTTGGCGTAGGCGCGGGCCTCCATCGCATACAGCATGGACTGGGTGCGCGGGCTCGCGCAGTCGCGGCTGCCGTACTGGGCGAGGTGGATCAGCTCCAGGGCGTCCTCGGGCCGGCCGAGATGGATCATCTGGCGGCTCATGCTGGACAGGACGTACGAGCCGAGCGGCTTGTCACCGGCTTCCTTGGCCGCGTGCAGGGCGAGCACGAAGTACTTCTGCGCGGTGGGCTGGAGGCCGACGTCGTACGACATCCAGCCGGCCAGTTCGGCCAGCTCGGCGGCGACCTGGAAGAGCTTGCGGGTGGTGGCCTCGGGCTGGGGTTCCTGGAGCAGGTCGGTGACCTCGTGCAGCTGGCCGACGACCGCTTTGCGGCGCAGGCCGCCGCCGCACTGGGCGTCCCACTGGCGGAACATGCGCGTGGTCGACTCCAGCAGCTCCAGCTCGGGCCGGGACAGCCGGCCCGGCCTGCGCGCGTCGAAGGCGGGCTGGGGCTCGGGCGGGACCGGGGAGGCCGGGGTGGGCACGAGCCAGCGCTGCATGGGCTCGATGAGGGAGGGACCGGCGGACAGGGCGAGCGAGGTGCCGAGGAAGCCGCGCCGGGCGAGCATCAGGTCGCTGCGGGAGAACTCGCCGAGCAGGGCGACCGTCTGCGGGCCCGTCCAGGGCAGGTCGACACCGGAGGCGGCGGGCGACTGGCGGGCGGCCCGCAGGCCGAGGTCCTCGATGGAGACGACACAGCCGAAGCGCTCGGAGAACAGCTCCGAGAGGATGCGCGGGATCGGTTCGCGCGGGTTCTCCCCGTCCAGCCAGCGGCGCACCCGCGAGGTGTCGGTGGAGATGTGGTTGGCACCCAGCTGGCGTGCTCTGCGGTTCACCTGGCGGGCCAGCTCGCCCTTGGACCAGCCGCTGCGCACGAACCACGAACCGAGCAGCTCGTTGGGGCGCTTGTCAGCGTGTGTCCCGCTTCCGCCATTGCCGCCCACTGGAACGCCCCCATCCCTGAGACCACGTGTCGCCTGATGCGCCAAGCCCTATCAGAATGCCGGTAAATAGGGCCTCCCGTCCGCCGGTACTCACCCTTCGAACGAGATGCCGACTTGCCTCCGGCATACCCACGAGTGCATGTGCCCCGGGGACTCGCACACTCACAGTAATCCTACGATCACCCGTCCAGCCACGGGGATCCCTGAAACGCCACCATTCGCCACCCCTTCGAATGAACTCACGGTGTGCTCCACGCGATTCACTTGACATAGGACGGCCGGAAGTGGGCGGAGTGACGCACTCAGGGGCGCGTATCCCCCGGTGCGCCACCCTCCGCACCCCAAGGCGCCGCCTTATCACCGCGTCGCCGTGGGGAGGCGGAGCCGTAGCGTTACGTTCCGCTTCCGTCTCGCTCCGTGGCGTAACCACCGGCGCGCTGGACCCGTTGGAGGGGGCATGGGCTTCACGATCGGCGGCATCCGCGAGATCCGTTCCGGCACGCGTCGGCGCGGCCGGTCCGCCGAGTGCACCGCCGTCGCCGAGTTCACCGGGCTGTGGGGCTGGGAGGTGGTGCCGGGGGCGCGGGCCGCCGGGGGCGCCTGTTCGTGCGGGCGGTCCGACTGCCCGGCGCCGGGCGCGCATCCCCTGGACTTCGCGCCGCCGGTGCCGGCCGGGGCCACGCTGGACGAGGTGAGCAAGGCCTGGTCGGAGTTCCCGGGCGCCTCGGTGATGCTGCCGGTGGGCCAGGCCTTCGACGCCATCGAGCTCGCGGAGCCGGCCGGCCGCCGCGCCCTGGTCCGCCTGGAGCGCATGGGCCTCCCGCTCGGCCCGGTGACCGCGACCCCGGACGGCCGCGCCCACTTCTTCGTCGCTCCCGGTGCCGCCGCCGACCTCCCCCGGCTGCTCTACCGCATGGGCTGGGACGACCCGGCCGCGCTGGACCTGCGCGGCCTCGGCCCGGGCACGCACATCACCGCGCCGCCCTCCGACCGGGGCGGCCTGGGCCCGGTGCGCTGGCTGCGCCCGCCCGCGCTGGACTCGGCGACCCGGCCCCCGGCGGCCCGGCTGCTGCTCGGCACGCTGGCGTACGTGGCCCACCGGTCGCGGGCCAGGGCGTAGGTCCGCCGGGAAAAGCGAAGCTCCCGTCCCCGACTGCGCCTAGGGGCGGGAGCTTCTTGCCGGCCACCTACCGACGTCGGCAGGTGGTTCACTCTCCGATAAGCGCATCCACGAACGCCTCCGGCTCGAACGGCGCGAGATCGTCCGCGCCCTCGCCGAGCCCTACCAGCTTGACCGGCACGCCCAGCTCGCGCTGGACCGCGATGACGATGCCGCCCTTGGCCGTACCGTCCAGCTTGGTCAGCACGATGCCGGTGATGTCCACGACCTCGGCGAAGACACGCGCCTGGACCAGGCCGTTCTGGCCGGTGGTGGCGTCCAGGACGAGCAGCACCTCGTCCAGCGGCGCGTGTTTCTCCACGACCCGCTTGACCTTGCCCAGCTCGTCCATGAGGCCGGTCTTGGTGTGCAGGCGCCCGGCGGTGTCGATGAGGACGACGTCGACCCCCATCTCCTTGCCTTCCTTGACCGCGTCGAAGGCGACGGAGGCGGGGTCGCCGGCCTCGGGGCCGCGCACGGTGTAGGCGCCGACGCGCTCGCCCCAGGTCTGGAGCTGGTCGGCGGCGGCGGCCCGGAAGGTGTCGGCGGCGCCGAGCACGACACTGCGGCCGTCGGCGACGAGCACCCGGGCGAGCTTGCCGGTGGTGGTGGTCTTGCCGGTGCCGTTGACGCCGACGACCATCACGATGCCCGGCTTGCGGTCCTCGGGCTCGGTCCTGACCGTGCGGTCGATGTCGGTGCCGATCAGCTTGAGCAGCTCGTCGCGGAGCAGGCCACGCAGCTCCACGGGGGTGCGGGTGCCGAGGACCTTGACGCGTTCGCGCAGGCGCTCGACAAGTTCCTGGGTGGGCTGCACGCCGACGTCGGCGGTGAGCAGCGTGTCCTCGATCTCCTCCCAGGTGTCCTCGTCCAGGTGCTCGCGCGAGAGCAGCGTGAGCAGGCCCTTGCCGAGGGCGTTCTGCGAGCGGGACAGGCGGGCGCGCAGGCGGACCAGCCGGCCTGCGGTGGGCTCCGGGATCTCGATCCCGGGAGCCTCGACCACGGGGGGTTCCTCGACGACGACCGGTGCGGGGCCGCCGGGAAGATCCACCTCCTCGATCGTCCGGCGCGGTTCGTCGCGCGGCGTCTCGGCTTCGTCGCCGACGTGCGGCTCGGCCGGGGGGGCGGTGATGTCGGGCGCTTTGGGGGGCGGCGGGGGCAGCGACTTCCGGCGCCGACTGCCCACGATCAGCCCGCCGAGCGCGCCGAGCACGACCACGGCGATGACTACAGCAAGGATGACGGTTTCCATAACGCGTCCAGTATCGGCCATGGGGTCCGCGCGGACCCCGTTTGTGGCTTCCTCTGAGAGACAAACGCCATGTATCGCCAGGAGTGGGAGCAAAGTACGATGGTGGCCGCGCTGTTGACGCGCGTAGAGTCCCCTCGTCCCTGTCCCCCCACGTCTGGCACCTCTTTTCATGACGAAAACCGTCGAGACCGAAGGCGCTCTCGAAACGCGCGGTATCGAACAGGTCCCCGACCACGAGCGCACGGCGAAGACCCGGGAACTGTTCCCCACCTGGGTCGGCGCGAACATCAGCGTGCTGCTGCTGACGATGGGCGCGAGCCTGGTCGTGGCGTACCACCTGAACATCTGGCAGGCGCTCGTCGTCGCGGTGGCGGCGCCGATCGTGTCGTACGGCCTCGTGGGTCTGATCGGCATCGCGGGCAAGCGGGGCGGCGCGCCGGGGATGGCGCTGTCGCGGGCGGTCTTCGGACAGCGCGGCAATCTGCTGCCCGGTTCGCTGATCTGGATCGCGCGCTGGGGCTGGGAGACGATCAACGCGGTGACCGGCGCCTACGCGATGCTCACCATCCTGGACATCCTGTTCGGCATCGAGGCGAACAGCGTGCTGGACATGGTGACGCTGCTGGCGTTCGTGGTCGCGACCTTCGCGATCTCCGGGCTCGGCATAAACGCCGTGCAGAAGTGCAACAAGTACGCGACCTACCTCTTCGGCGTCTTCTCGGTGCTGGTCCTGGCCTATCTGGTGGCGAACACCGACTGGTCGAAGGTGCTGGACCACGGCGCCGGCTCCACGGCCGCGGTGATCACCGGCATCGGCATGATCGCGGCCGGCGGTGTCAGCTGGATTCCGTCGGCGCCGGACTTCACCCGCTATCTGCCGCGCACGGCGTCCTCGAAGGCGATCGTGGGTACGGCGGTGGGCGGCGCCGGTGTCGTCGTCCTGCCCATGGTCCTGATGGGCGCGGTGATGGCCGTCGCCACGCCGGACCTGGCCTCGGCGAGCGACCCGGTGTCCTTCCTCGGCGAGATCCTGCCGACCTGGATCGCCGTGCCGTACCTGTTCATCGCGCTGATCGGCATGCTGCTGATCAACTCCATGTCGATGTACTCGGCGGGCTTCACCGCGCAGACCCTGGGTTTCAAGGTGCCGCGGCACTGGGCGGTCTCGGTCAACGCCGTGATCTCGCTGATCTTCGGCGGGGTGCTGATGCTGGTGGCGACGAGCTTCATGGGCTCGTTCATCGCCTTCCTGTCGCTGCTGGCGGTCGCCTTCTCGGCCTGGGTCGGCGTGTTCGGCGCGGACATGTTCCGCCGCACCGAGTACGACGGCGCGGCGATGACCGACACCACCCGCGCCAGCGCCTACTGGTACAAGGGCGGCTTCTCCCCCGCGGCCGTGGCCGCGTGGGCGATCGGCCTGGTGTCGGGCCTGATGTTCACCACCTCGGACTGGTTCACCGGCCCGCTCGCGACGAACAACGTGATCGGCGAGTACGGCCTCGGCTGGGTCGCCACGATCGTGATCTCGGGCGGTCTGTACCTGGTGCTCCCGAAGCCGGCGGTCGAGCGCCCGGCGGCCGTCACCCGCGCGCCGGAGCCCGAGACTCTGGCTGTCTGACGCTCCGTCAGCTACCGTCCCCCTCCACCGAGTCGTACCGGAGGGGGACGTCGTATGCCCGTCACCGTCGTACGTTTCAACCTCGTCGCGCCCGGCGCCGGTCCCGCCGCCCTCTCCGCCCGGTACCGGGCCGCCCTGGAGATGGCCGCGTACGCGGACGAGCACGGGATCAGCACCGTGCAGACCGAGGAGCACCACGGCGCCGACGACAACTGGCTGCCGTCGCCGTTCGCCTTCGCGGGCGCGGTGTTCGGGGCGACCCGCCGGATCGCGGTGACGGTGTCGGCGGTGATCGGCCCGCTGCACGACCCGTTGCGGCTGGCCGAGGAGATCGCCGTACTCGATCTGCTCAGCGGCGGGCGGCTGGTGACGGTCGCCGGGATCGGGTACCGGCCCCAGGAGTACGCCCTGTTCGGCGTGGACTGGCACCGGCGGGGCCGGCTCCAGGACGAGCTGCTGGAGACGCTGCTGACGGCGTGGACCGGCGAGGAGTTCACCCACCGGGGCCGACGGGTACGGCTCACCCCGCGCCCGTACACCGATCCGCACCCGCTGCTGCTGGTCGGCGGCTCCTCCAGGGCCGCCGCCCGCCGGGCCGCCCGGCTCGGCCTGCCGTTCTTCCCGAGCGCGCATCTGCCGGAGCTGGAGACGTACTACAAGGAGAAGCTGACCGAGTACGGCACCAAGGGCTGGACGATGATGCCGGCCGCCGAGACCCCGCTCCTGCACCTCGCCGAGGACCCGGACCGGGCGTGGGCCGAGTACGGCGAGCACTTCCTGCACGAGGCCCGGACGTACGCCTCCTGGCAGTCGGGCGGGGTCCGCTCGGCGGTGAGATCGGCGGCCACGACCGTGGCGGAGCTGCGCGCCGAGGGCGTCTACCGGATTCTCACGCCGGAGCAGTGCGTGGCGCAGGGCCTGGACAGCCTGGTGCTGCATCCGCTGGCGGGCGGTATGCCGGTGGAGGAGGGCTGGCGCAGCCTCCGGCTGTTCGCGCGGCGGGTGGTGCCCGCGCTCGGCTGATCCCGGGAGAGCGCGCGTACGACACCGCCGCCCCCGGTCCGGGCAGTGGCCGGGCCGGGGGCGGCGGACGGTTCGAGGAGAGGGGCAGCGGGGACTTGGCCCTTCTCCCCGAGTTCGGGGATGCCTCGTGACGAGGCTCAGCCCATCTCCTCCAGGGACTTGCCCTTCGTCTCCTTGACGAACTTCAGGACGAACGGGATGGAGAGCGCGGCGAAGACGGTGTAGATCACGTAGGTGCCGGAGAGGTTCCAGTCGGCCAGTGACGGGAAGCTCGCGGTGATGGCCCAGTTGGCGATCCACTGCGCGGCGGCGGCCACGCCCAGGGCGGCGGCACGGATCCTGTTCGGGAACATCTCGCCGAGGAAGACCCAGACGACCACACCCCAGGAGAGGGCGAAGAACAGGACGAACACGTGGGCGGCGATCAGCGCGACCCAGCCCTGGGTGCTCGGCAGCTTGCCGTCGACCAGGTGGTAGCTGAACGCCCAGGCCTCCAGGGCCAGGCCGACGACCATGCCGATCGAGCCGATGAGGGCGAGCGGCTTGCGGCCGACGCGGTCCACGAAGATCATCGCGATCACGGTGCCGATGATGTTGATGATCGAGGTCGTGAAGGAGTAGAAGAACGAGTCCGTCGGGTCGACGCCGACCGACTGCCACAGCGTCGAGGAGTAGTAGAACGCGACGTTGATGCCGACGAACTGCTGGAAGACCGACAGGCCGATACCGACCCAGACGATCGGCTTGAAGAAGAAGGAGCCGCCGAGCAGGTCCTTGAACGTGGACTTGTGCTCGCTCTTCATCGCCAGCTCGATCTCGGCGACGCGGGCGTCCAGGTCGATCTCCTTGCCCTCGACCTCGGCGAGGATCTCACGGGCGCGGTCGTGCTTGCCGACGGAGAGCAGGAAGCGCGGGGACTCGGGGATCGCGAAGGACAGCAGTCCGTAGAGGACGGCCGGGACGACCATCACGCCGAGCATGACCTGCCAGGCCTCCAGGCCCATCAGCTTGCCGCGCTGGTCACCGCCGGCGGCGTTGAGCAGGCCCCAGTTGACCAGCTGCGAGATGGCGATGCCGACGACGATCGCGGCCTGCTGGAAGGAGCCGAGCCGGCCGCGGTAGGCGGGCGGGGCGACCTCGGCGATGTAGGCGGGGCCGATGACGGAGGCCATGCCGATGGCGAAGCCGCCGACGATGCGCCAGAAGGCGAGGTCCCACAGCGCGAAGGGCAGCGCGGAGCCGACGGCGCTGATGGTGAAGAGGACGGCGGCGATCTGCATGCAGCGGATGCGGCCGATCCGGTCGGCGATGCGGCCGGCGGTGGCGGCGCCGATGGCACAGCCGATCAGGGCGATCGCGATGACCTGGGCGAGGGCGGCGGACCCGATGTCGTAACGGCCCCGGATGGCCTCGACGGCGCCGTTGATGACGGAGCTGTCGTAGCCGAAGAGGAAGCCGCCCATCGCGGCAGCCGCCGCGATGAAGATGACGTGCCCGAGATGTTCGGGGTGAGCCGTCCTGGCTCCTGACTGAGGTGCCTGCGCTGTGCTGGTCACGTGTAACTCCTCGGGCCACGGCAGCGCTGCCGCGGGTGGGGGCGAGCCCTTACAGGTAGAACCTGAAGGTAAAAGCAACGTTGCAGAGACTATGCCTTCAAGTTTCGAAGTCAATACTCCAGCGCCTGTGAGTTTTTCGATACACCAATGCGGTCCGTGTTCATTTCTTGAACACAGAGTCAGTTGATCTTGAGGGAGCGCTAGCGAAGGCGCTGGGAGATGACCTTCGACACGCCATCGCCCTGCATGGACACGCCATAGAGCGCGTCGGCGACCTCCATCGTGCGCTTCTGGTGGGTGATCACGATCAGCTGCGAGGTCTCCTGCAACTCCTGCATGATCCGGATCAGCCGCTGGAGGTTGGTGTCGTCCAGCGCGGCCTCGACCTCGTCCATGACATAGAAGGGGCTCGGCCGGGCCTTGAAGATCGACACCAGCAGCGCGACAGCCGTCAGCGAGCGCTCGCCGCCCGACAGCAGGGAGAGCCGCTTGACCTTCTTGCCCGGCGGGCGCGCCTCGACGTCCACGCCCGTGGTGAGCATGTTGTCGGGGTCCGTCAGGATCAGACGGCCCTCGCCACCCGGGAAGAGGCGGCTGAAGACTCCCTCGAACTCCCGGGCGGTGTCCCGGTAGGCCTCGGTGAAGACCTGCTCGACGCGCTCGTCGACCTCCTTCACCACCTGGAGCAGGTCGGCGCGGGTCTTCTTCAGGTCCTCAAGCTGCTCGCTGAGGAACTTGTGCCGCTCCTCCAGCGCCGCGAACTCCTCCAGCGCCAGCGGGTTGACCTTGCCCAGCTGCTGATACGCCCGCTCGGCCGCCTTGAGCCGCTTCTCCTGCTCGGCACGCGCGAAGGGGCGCGGCTGGTTACGCGGGTGGTCCGGGTCCTCGGGCAGCCGCTCGCCGTCGGCGGGGGGCGAGGGCGGCACAGGCTGGTGCGGCCCGTACTCCGCCACCAGACCCTCCGGCTCGACACCCAGCTCCTCCAGCGCCTTGGTCTCCAGCTGCTCGATGCGCAGCCGCTTCTCGGCGCCGAGTACCTCGCCACGGTGGACCGAATCAGTCAACTTGTCGAGTTCGGCCTTCAGTTCGCGGCCCGCCGTACGGGCGGCGGCCAGCTCCTGCTCGCCCCGGGCCTTGGCGGCCTCGGCGGCGGAACGCTCCCGCTCGGCCCGGGCCAGGGACACCTCGACGTGCGCGAGCAGCTGCCGGGCGCCGGAGGCGACGGCTTCCGCGACCGCCGCCTCGTGGCGCAGCCGGGCCCGGCGCTGCTCGGCACGCGCGCGTGCCTCGCGCTCCGCGCGGGCCGCCCGGTCGAGTGCGTCGGCGCGGCCGGCGAGCCCCTTGACCCGCTCCTCGTGCGTACGGACCTGGAGGCGGGCCTCCATCTCGGTCTGCCGGGCGTTGGCCCCGTCGGCCGCGAGCCGGTCCCGCACCGAGGTGTCCGGCTCCTCCTCCACCGGCATCTCCTCGGCCACGGCCAGCCGCTCGGCCAGTTCCTCGGCCTCCTGTACGGCCTTCTCCAGCGCCTCCTGCGCGCGGGCCGCCGCCGCGGCCGACCGCTCGGCCTCCCCGGCGGCGCCGCGCGCCTGTCCGGCGAGCCGGCCCAGCTGCTGGGCCACGGCCGACTTCTCGCGGTCGGCGGCCCGTCGCCGCTCTCCGAGTTCTTCCACGAGGGCGGCGGACTGCCTGCGGCGCTCGGCCGCGGCCTGCTGCGCCTCGGCCAGCTCTTGGCAGCGGACCTCCAACTCGGCCAGCTCGGCCGCGGCCTCGTCCACGGAGGCCTGCACCTCCAGCAGGCTGGGCGCGCCGGCCGAGCCGCCGTGTGCGACGTGGGAGCCGAGGAGGTCGCCCTCTGCGGTGACGGCGGTCAGCTCGGGGTGGGCGTAGACCAGGGTCTCGGCGTCCTCCAGGGTGTCCACGACGACGACGTTGGTCAGGAGGCGGCGGACCGCGGTGAGGAGTTCGGCGGGGCCGTGGACCAGGTCGGCGGCGAAGAGGGGTGTGGAGCGGCGGGGGTCGGCTGCGGGGTCGTTGCGGTTGCTCGCGCCCCTGTGGGGGGCCGAGCCATCGCTGTCGGCTGCGGGATCGTTGGGGTCGCTCGCGCCGTTCCCCGCGCCCCTATCGGGCGCCGAACCGCCGTTGTCGACTGCGGGATCGTTGGGGTCGCTCGCGCCGTTCCCCGCGCCCCTTTGGGGCGCCGAGCCATCGCCGTCGACTGCTGCGAGACCGTCGTAGTTTCTCGCGGCCCTTTGGGGGGGTTCCTCTGGGGCTCCTGTCAGGAGGAGGGTCGCTCGGCCGGCGTCCTGTTTGCGTAGGAGGTTGATCGCCTCGGTCGCCGCTGCGGGGGTCGTCACGGCGACGGCGTCCGCCGCTGTGCCGAGGGCCGCTGCCAGCGGGATCTCGTAGCCCGGTTTGATCGTCAGCAGTTCTGCCGCGGGGCCCAGGACTCCGGTGAGCCGGTCCCGGGCGCCGAGCAGTATGCCGGTGCCGTCCTTTCGGCGGAGGCCCAGCGCCAGCGCCTCGTGGCGGGCCTGGGTCGCGGCTCGGGTGCGCTCGGCGGCGGTGAGTGCCTCGCGGGCCGTGGTCAGCGCGGCCTCGGCCTCCGCCAGCTGTCGTTTGGCCGTCTCGTGCTGCTCGGCGAGGTCGGCGTCGCCGGCGTCCAGGCCGTCGACCTCCGCCTGGAGGGCCTCGTACTCCTCCTGGGCGCGGACCGCGCGTTCCTGTGCCTCGTCGCGGGCCGTGGCCAGGCGGTCGATCTCGGCCTGGGCGGAGGCGGCGCGCGAGCGGGCCGCGTTGACCTGCCCGGAGAGGCGGGCCAGCCCTTCGCGGCGGTCCGCGATCGCGCGGGCGACGTCCTTCAGCCGGCGCTCCTCGACCGCCAGCTCGCGCTCCAGTTCGGCGCGGTGGGCGACGGTGTCGTCCAGTGCCCGCTGGGCCGCTTCCAGGGCGGCCTCCAGCTCGGCCTCCTGCTCGCGGATGCGGGCGGCCTCACGCTCCAGGTCCTCCGGGTCCCGGCCGCGCCGCTCCTCGGGGGGCGCGGAGGTGGCGCTCTTGACCCGGGCGTCGGCCAGCGAGACGGTGCCGCGCACGCGTTCGGCCAGCTGGGACAGCTCGTACCAGGTCTGCTGGGCGCGCTGGAGGCGCGGGGTGAGCCGGCGTACCTCGTCCTCCAGCAGGGCCTCGCGGTGGAGGGCCTTCTTCAGCTCCTGCTCGGCGGTCTCCTTGCGTTCCTTCAGGGCCGCCTCGTCGGCGATCTCGGCCTGGAGGGCCTCGCGCAGGCGGACGAGGTCGTCGGCGAGGAGCCGCAGGCGGGCGTCGCGGAGGTCGGCCTGGATGACGGCGGCCCGGCGGGCGACCGCGGCCTGCCGGCCGAGGGGCTTGAGCTGGCGCCGCAGCTCGTCGGTGAGGTCCTGCACGCGCGCGAGGTTGGCCTGCATCGCGTCCAGCTTGCGGAGCGCCTTCTCCTTGCGTTTGCGGTGCTTGAGGACCCCGGCCGCCTCCTCGATGAAGGCGCGGCGGCCCATGGGGTCGGCGTGCAGGACGGAGTCGAGCTGCCCCTGGCCGACGATGACGTGCATCTCGCGGCCGATGCCGGAGTCGGAGAGGAGTTCCTGGATGTCGAGGAGGCGGCAGGTGTCGCCGTTGATCTGGTACTCGCTGCCGCCGTTGCGGAACATGATCCGCGTGATGGTGACCTCGGCGTACTCGATGGGCAGGGCCCCGTCGGAGTTGTCGATGGTCAGGGACACCTCGGCGCGGCCGAGCGGCGGGCGGCCGGTGGTGCCGGCGAAGATGACGTCCTCCATCTTGCCGCCGCGCAGCGACTTGGCGCCCTGCTCGCCCATGACCCAGCTGAGCGCGTCCACGACATTGGACTTGCCCGAGCCGTTCGGTCCGACGACACACGTGATCCCCGGTTCGAACCGGAGCGTGGTCGCCGAGGCGAACGACTTGAACCCTCGGAGGGTCAGGGCCTTGAGGTGCACGCCGCTGGACTCTACCCGCCGCCGCTATCTCACTCCATGAACCCTCGCAACCGCGCGGTTTCACTGGTGAACATGGAGGGCACACCAGATGTTAAAGAGAGTGAAAGGATGCGCGGGCTAACGAACGGCGGGGAAAGGCCGGGGAAGCCGGGGGGAAAGAAAGAACGAAGGGACGCCGAAGCGTCCCTTGCATGTCTGACGGCTGGATCTCAGCCGTCCGATCAACTGAGCGGTTGATACGGGCAGCCCGATCGCTGCGACTGCTGTCGTGGAGCGATGCAACGATCAGGTGAGCGCAGGCTCCGCCTGGTGTGCGTCGATGCTCTCCATGATCCTGTCCTGAGAAGCGGCAGCCGCCAGCGCGTCGTTCTCCGCCTGGATCCGTACCAGCTCGGACTCCAGGTCCTGGACTCGCTGCTGAAGCCGTCGCATCTCGGCGAGGAGTCGAGGGTCGGAGCCGCCGACGTAACCGAGAAGCGCCTTTGCCATGATGGATGGTCCTCCACACTGAGTGACCGACCGATGCGGTGTGGGTCGTGAGGGATTCGCACCCGCGGTGCTTGGCACATCCGGGTGTTGCTCTGGTGTTGCTCCATGCCAAACAGCTAGGGTGCGCGGGGCTTTCAGCGTCTCACCAAAAAGTTTGACGGTCAACACGATCACGCCCTGTATTGGCGGGCAAACCGGGGCACGCGGCCGGTAAAGCGGCGGCGCTGCGACTCCTCCGGACCCTCAGGGCGTGGCGACCAGCAGTAAAAGCGGAGCCTGCCATGCCACGCCTGTCTTGGCAACCACCAGGGCGTTTCCGCCTTCCGCATGTGCCCCCGGCAGTTTGCCGCACTCCGGCGCACGCAAGCGTGGCGCTCCGGCTCAGCGGATGGCGAAGCCGTCGTAGCCACCGCGCGGTGTGTCCCAGATCTCGGTGACGCCGTCCACGCGCCCGGGCGTGTCGCTGCCCTGGAGCCAGTCCAGCAGCCCCTCGCAGCCCTCCCGTGGCCCCTCCGCGACCACCTGGACCCGGCCGTCGGCCAAATTGAGAGCAAAACCACTCAGGCCGCCGATCTCCAGCGCCTTGGCGCGCGTGAACCAGCGAAAACCCACGCCCTGCACGTGTCCACGCACCCAGGCGATCAGTCGCACTTCCTCGCTCATGCGTGCAACCTAACCAGCCGGTGTCGGTCGGGACACATCGCCCCCGAGCGGCATGCGGTACCGTCCGGACCCGATGCATTTCATATGAAACTCACTCGATCGAGTGAGTCGGGTTGGCCAGAGGGAGTCACTCGCCACGAGTCGCTCGCCGGAGACTCACTCCCCGGAGACTCACTCGCCGTGCAGGCACCGGTCGACCGCAGGCACGAGGAAGAGGGCAAGGACATGGGACGCCACCGACGCTCCGCCGCCGGCCGCGCCGCCACGGGCCGCGCCACGGGGGCCGACCACACCCAGCGGTCGGGACCGGGGAGCGACGACCCCCAGCACTCGTCCACGGTGGAACGGCGGATGCCGATGGGCATCGCGCCGTACCTGAACCCGGAGGCCTACGCCGAGACCACGGCGAAGGCTCAGGCGTACCTGTTCGCGACGGGCGACGAGCCGACACCTGGCACGCACGCTTCCGGCTCCGGTTCCGGCAGCGACGGCTTCCCGGGCGGGGGTTTCACCCCGGCCGGCGGGCCGTCCGGTGGGCGCCGACGGGGCAACAGGGTCGGACGGCCGGTGCGCGCGGGTCTGCTCGGCGTGTCCGTGGCCGTCGCCCTCGGCACGGTCGCGGTGGCCACGGGTGTCGTACCGGGCCTGGAGCACTACCAGCTCGGCGGCGGTACGCACACCACCGGCGGGGACCGGGTGCAGACCGCGGGCGCACCCAGCAACACGGCCACCGGGCAGGGCGGCACCTCGGGCAGCGCCCAGATACCCGCCGGCACGCCCAGCAGCGGGAGCGGCGCGCGCGGCGGCTCCGCGAGCCCGCCGGCATCCGCGTCCGCGTCCGCTTCCTCCTCCCCCACCGCGACGCGGTCACCCTCCGCCTTGCGATCCCCCGCCGCTTCCGCCTCGAAGACGACGCCTCCCTCAAAGTCGGCGACTCCCCCGAGGGCGACGATCCCCTCGAAGACGGCGACCCCCTCAAAGACGGCGACCCCCTCGAAGACGGCAACGCCCTCGAAGACGGCAACCCCGTCCAAGACGGCAACGCCCTCGAAGACGGCAACCCCGTCCAAGACGGCAACCCCCTCAAAGACGGCAACCCCCTCGAAGACGGCGACTCCTTCGAAGACGGCAACGCCCTCGAAGACGGCAACCCCCTCGAAGACGGCAACGCCCTCGAAGACGGCAACCCCGTCCAAGACGGCGACCCCCTCAAAGACGGCAACCCCCTCGAAGACGGCGACTCCTTCGAAGACGGCAACGCCCTCGAAGACGGCAACCCCCTCGAAGTCGGCAACCCCCTCAAAGACGGCAACGCCCTCGAAGACGGCGACCCCCTCGAAGTCGGCAACCCCCTCCAAGACGGCAACGCCCTCCAAGACGGCGACCGAGAAGCCCGCGCCTATAAGGACGACGCCGAGGACCACGCCCTCCGCACCCTCCAAGCCGCCCGCGACGTCCAAGCCCTCGGCGATTTCCAAGCCCTCCGCGCCGTCCAAGCCGTCCACGCCGAAGGTCACCCCGTCCCGTACGGCCACCAAGGCGCCGGCGCCGGCCTCCTCGCCGGTGACGGTGTCGCGGGAGGCCGCCGCCGAGGCCCAGGTGCTGAAGCTCGTCAACGACGAACGGGCGAAGGTCGGCTGTAGCCCACTGGCGGCGAACTCCTCGCTCACGAAGCTGGCCGAGTCGTTCAGCGACGACATGGCCGCGCGGGGCTTCTTCGACCACACCGACCCGGACGGCAGGACGCCGTGGGACCGGGCGGCGGTGGCCGGCATCACCGGCCTCGGCGGCGAGAACATAGCCCGCGGCCAGAGCGACGCGGCGGCCGTGATGGCGGCCTTGATGGACAGCCCCGGCCACCGCGCCAACATACTGAACTGCGACTTCAAGACCCTGGGCGTCGGCGTCCACTTCGGCCCGGGCGGGCCTTGGTGGACCCAGGACTTCGGGTACTGACGTCGGGTACTGACTTCCGGTACTGGGGAGCAGGCTCCACCGAGCAGCAGGCTCCGCCCAGCAGCAGCCGCTACGCGGCGACGCGGCCGCGGGTGAAGACCTTCGCCGTCTCCGTCACCCGGCGCCCCAGGTGCTCGGCCGTGGCCAGGTCGGCCTTGTGGACGCCCTCGGGGCCCTGGTCGTTGTTGCTCTGGGCGGCGGCACCGGCGAAGAAGCCGAGGCGGTTGAGGTCGTGCTCGGAGGCGGTGCTGCTGTTCCAGCCGGGGAGCAGGCCGAGGTTGACCCAGTGCATGCCGTGCTGGGCGGCGAGCGTCTGGAAGAACTGGAGGGTGTGCAGCTTGTCGCCGCTCTTGGACGCGGAGTTGGTGAAGCCGGCGGCCAGCTTGTCCTTCCAGTCCTGGCCGAACCAGCGCTTGGAGCTGGCCTCGGCGAAGACGTGGAAGGCGCCGGAGGCGGTGCCCATGTAGGTGGGCGAGCCGAAGACGATCACGTCGGAGCGGTCCAGCGTCTCCCACTGTTCGTCGGTGATCTCGTCCACCTTGATCAGATGCACTTCGGCACCCGCGTCGAGGGCACCGGCGCGGACGGCCTCGGCGAGGACGGCGGTGTGGCCGTAGCCGGAGTGGTAGGCGATGGAAACGACGGGCGTGGTCATGCGGACTCCTCGAAAGGGCAGCGGAAATCGGCAGCTCGACTGAAGAGAGCAGCTCGCAAACAGTAACCACAGGAAAGCACTAACCAACAGTTAGTGCAACCTGGTGGTGAGCGCTGTGCGGGCGTACCCTTGCCGGTATGACCGTCACCACCCAGGACCAGGACGACCTCGCGTACAACGTCTTCGCCAAGGCCTGCCCGTCGCGGGGCACGCTGGAGCACGTCACGGGCCGCTGGGGCGGGCTGACGCTCGGCGCGCTGTACGAGGGTTCGCTGCGCTTCAACGAGCTGCGCCGGCGCGTGGACGGGGTGAGCGAGAAGATGCTGTCCCAGACGCTGCACGCGCTGGAACGCGACGGCCTGGTGCACCGCGAGGCCCAGCCGACGAACCCGCCGCGCGTGGACTACGAGCTGACGCCGCTGGGCCGGCAGGTCGCCGAGCGGCTGCTGGCGCTCATCCACTGCGTGGAGGGCGCGATGGACGACGTCCTGGCGGCCCGCGCGCGTTACGACGAGACGCGCGGCGCCCTCTGACACCTGGGGCAGAAGTAGCTGGACCGGTTCATCCAGGGGCGGCGGCGCATGGGGGTGCCGCAGCGACGGCAGGGCTCGTTCTCGCGGCCGTAGGCGTCCAGGGAGCGGTCGAAGTAGCCGGACTCGCCGTTGACGTTGACGTACAGGCTGTCGAAGCTGGTGCCGCCGACCGCGAGGGCCGCGTTCATCACGTCCCGGACGTGGCCGAGGAGTTCCGCCGTGACCGGGCGGGTGAAGTTCGCCGTAGGACGCTCGTAGTGGAGGCGGGAGCGCCACAGGGCCTCGTCCGCGTAGATGTTGCCGACGCCGCTGATCAGCGACTGGTCCAGCAGGGCCCGCTTGATGGTGGTCCGCTTGCGGCGCAGCGCCTGGTGGAAGGCGTCGTCGTCGAAGAGCGGGTCCAGCGGGTCGCGGGCGATGTGCGCGATGACGTCGGGCAGGCCGTCGGGGGTGTTGTCGTGCAGCGACAGCCCGCCGAAGGTGCGCTGGTCGACGAAGCGGAGTTCGGTGCCGAGGGAGTCGGCGAAGCGGACGCGGATGCGCAAGTGCTTCTCGTCCGGCGTCTCATGCGGCTGGACCAGCAGCTGGCCGCTCATGCCGAGGTGGGCGAGGACGGACTGGTTCGTCTCCTCCAGCGGCAGCCACAGATACTTGCCGCGCCGCCGGGGCGTGCCGATGTGGTGGCCCTTGAGCCGGTGCGCGAAGTCGTCGGGTCCGGCGACATGCCGGCGTACGGCTCGCGGATGCAGCACCTCGGTCTCGGCGACGGTCCGGTGGGCGACCCAGCGCTCCAGGCCCCGGCGGACGACTTCGACCTCGGGCAACTCGGGCACGGCACTCCTTCGGGCGACTGCGGAAGAGCTGAGGGCAGGGTATCCCGGGGCCCAGGCCTGCCCACCGGGCCGGGGTGGCACCATCCGCCTCCGGCAGGCAGCGCCCGTGGACGGCCGAGCGCCCGTCCCGCGGGAGGCGGGGCGGGCGCTCGGGTGGTGCTGTTCTGTTCCGGTCAGGCGGTGGCGGACGAGGTGTCGCCGCCCTTGACGGCCTCGCCGACCTCGACGGCCTCGCTGCCCCTGACAGCCTCGTCGGCCGTCTCCTTGACGGGCTCCTTGGCTACCTTGGCGCGCTCGTCCGCGGCGGCCCGGATGGCCCGCCAGGCGGACTCGGCGGCCTGCTGCTCCGCCTCCTTCTTGCTGCGGCCGGTGCCGGTGCCGTACGAGACGCCCCCGACGCGGGCGGCAGCAGTGAAGGTCTTCTCGTGGTCGGGGCCCGTCTCCGTGACCAGGTACTCGGGCACGCCGAGCCCCTCGATCGCGGTCAGCTCCTGGAGGGACGTCTTCCAGTCCAGGCCGGCACCGAGGTTGGAGGACTTCTCGATCAGCGGGTCGAACAGGCGGTGCACCAGTTCGGAGGCCGCGTCGAGGCCCTGGTCGAGATAGACCGCGCCGATCACCGCTTCCAGGGTGTCGGCGAGAATGGATGCCTTGTCCCGGCCGCCCGTGCCCTCTTCACCCCGGCCGAGCCGGATGAAGGCGCCCAGGTCGAGGCCGCGCCCGACCTCCGCCAACGCACGCGAGTTGACCACCGCGGCCCGCAGCTTGGCCAGCTGGCCTTCGGGCAGGTCGGGGTGGGTGCGGTACAGCGTGTCCGTGACGACGAGGCCCAGCACGGAGTCCCCGAGGAACTCCAGGCGCTCGTTCGTCGGCAGACCGCCGTTCTCGTACGCGTAGGAACGGTGGGTCAGCGCTCGCACCAGAAGGGCGGACTCGACCTGGTAGCCGAGCCGCCCTTCCAGAAGCGTGTGGGACGAGGCCTGGTTGTCCGCAGAGTTTTTCTTCGGTGTGGACACAGTGCCTCTCACCAGCCCGCTCAGACTTCGAGGACCTGGCGCTTGTTGTAGGTGCCGCAAGACGGGCACGCGATGTGCTGCTGCTTGGGCTCGTGGCAGCGCTCGCACGCAACCAGGGTGGGGACCGCAGCCTTCCACTGCGACCGGCGGTGGCGCGTGTTGCTGCGCGACATCTTCCGCTTCGGAACAGCCACGGCTACTTCTCCTGCTTCTCGTCGACGCCCGCTTCGGCGCCGCTCATCTCGTCCTTATCGCCGGGTTCGAGTGAATCGGCGAATCCCTGCAAAGCCGCCCAACGGATGTCGACGGCGTCGTGGTGGTGGTCCGGGTCGTCCGCCAGTCGCGCCCCGCACTCGGAGCACAGACCCGGGCAGCCTTCCTGGCACACCGGCTGCATCGGCAGTGCGAGCACCACCGCATCGCGCAGCACGGGTTCGAGGTCGATCAGACCGTCCTCGACAAAGAGCCTGTCCTCGTCGTCCTCGGCGTCGTCGCCCGGTTCCGCGATCACACGGCCCCGGTCGTCGGCGTCAGGGTACGAGAACATCTCCTGGAAGTCCGCTTCGAGCTCCAGCTCGACCGGCTCCAGACACCTTACGCACTCCCCCTCGGCCGTGGCACGGGCGGTGCCTGTGACAAGCACCCCTTCCATGACCGACTCAAGTCGGAGTTCGAGCTCCATCGGGGCGCCTTCCGGCACTCCGATGACTCCCTGGATGCCGAGATCCTTGGGAGCGTCGATCTGGCGGGTCAGGCGCTTCAGCGCACCAGGACGCCGACCCAGCTCGTGCGTGTCGATCACGAGGGGGTTTCGGTGGTCGAGGCGGGCGTTGGAAGCCATTCCTGCTTTCGATCTGCGAACTCGAAGGGACGCCACCCGTCGGTGTTCCGGGCAGCGGTGATCGCGGACATACGCGCGACCGAACAGCCAGGATACTGGACCTTTCGCTCAGCGCCCAATCCGCCCGTGGCTACAGGCCCCGGCCCTGCTCGTACGCCCTGAGCTGCTCCGCGCTGATCATGCTCGTGTCGAAGAGGCTGGTCTCGTCGAGAGCGTAGCCCTGCTGGTCCTGGTGCTGCGACTGCTGCTGGGGCTGCTGCGGCTGCTGTGCCTGCTGGGGGTCGTAGCCGGTCTGCTGGGTGTCGTAACCCTGGAAGGGGGCACCTCCCGCCGGAGCGTAGCCGGAGCTGGGGGAGTACGGATCAGCCTGCTGGTAGCCGTACGGGTCCTGCTGGGGGGCGTACTCCGGCTGCTGCGGGAAGCCCGCGTACGGGTCGGGCTGCTGCTCGTAGCCGTAGGCGGGCTGCGGCTCGTACGACGGCTGCGGAGGCTCGGGCTGCCGCTGTGCCGCGCGGTCGCTGTCCGCGAGGGCCGCGAGGTCGGCGAGGTAGTCGGCGTCGCTGGAGTGCTGGAAGGTCGTGGTGTCGTCGGCGAGGGCGCCGAGGTCGTCGGTGGCGATCCGGCCGTGCAGCTTCTGCCGGCCCCGGCCGACGGCCTCCAGGGTCTTGGCGAGGACCGCCTCGAAGGCGCCGAGCTTGGTGTCCACGTAGGCGTCGGCGTTGTGGCGCAGGGTCTCCGGGTCCTGGCTGCGCTCGGGGGCGTCCTCGTCCTCGTAGCCGTTCTCGTCCAGGCCCGGACCGGTGCCGAGGAGCTTCTCGCGGCCCCGGCCGACCGAGCCGAGGGTCTTGGTGAGGACGACCTCGAAGTTGGCGAGCTTGGAGTCGACGTAGTCGTCCGCCTCGGCGCGGATCTCCTCGGCCTCCTTGCGGGCCTCGGCGAGGATCCGGTCGGCCTCGGCCTGGGAACGGCGGGCGATCTCGGTGTCGGAGATCAGCGAGCCGCGCTGGGCGTGCGCGTTCTCGATGATCCGCTCGGCCTCCAGCCGGGCCTGCTCGACCATCTGCTCACGGTCGCCGATCAGCTCCTGCGCCTGGGCCAGGGAGCCGGGCAGCGCCTGGCGCACCTCTTCGAGCATCGCGAGCAGTTCGGCGCGGTTGATCACGCACGACGCCGACATGGGCATGGACCGGGCACTGGAGACCGCGGAGACGATCTCGTCGAGTTTCTTCTGCACGTCCACCTGTGCTCGCCACTCTCTACAGCCGGGTTGGAGACGGACGGGACGACTGTAGCCCCATCAGCCCTTGGCGAGGCGCTTGTTCAGCGCCTCCAGGACCTCGGCCGGCACCAGGTGGGAGACGTCGCCGCCCCAGGCCGCGACCTCCTTGACGAGGGAGGAGGAGAGGAAGCTGTAGGTGGGGTTGGTCGGCACGAACAGCGTCTCCACGCCGGTGAGGCCGTTGTTCATCTGGGCCATCTGGAGTTCGTAGTCGAAGTCGCTGACGGCACGCAGGCCCTTGACGATGGCGGGGATGTCGCGCTGCTTGCAGAAGTCGACGAGGAGGCCGTGGAACGCCTCCACCCGGACGTTGTCGTACTCGGCGGTGACCTGGCGGATCAGCTCGATCCGCTCCTCGATCTCGAACAGGCCCCTCTTGGACTTGTTGATCATCACCGCGACGTAGACCTCGTCGTAGAGACGGGACGCTCGGGCAATGATGTCGAGGTGTCCGTTGGTGATCGGGTCGAAAGACCCGGGACAGACGGCGCGGCGCACTTGTGATCCCTCGCTCTCCGGTCCGGTCATCGTGCGTCTTCGCACGTAGAGGCGGCGCGACCGTACCAAAACGTTCCCTCGCCGTAGCGACGGGACCTGATCGCCTCGAAGCCGTCCGGCCAGTGGAATGTGCCGCCTCTGGTGCTGCGCTCCACGGTGACGAGGGCTTCTTCGGCGAGCCAGCGTTCCGAGCGGAGTGTGAGCAGAATCTCCCGAAGATCGTCGTCCGTGACGGCGTACGGGGGGTCGAGGAAGACCAGGTCGTAGGGCTCGCTGGGGGGTGCGGCCCTGATCACTTGTTCCGCTTTGCCCGCTCTTACCTCTGCGCCGGGGAGGCCCAGGTTTTTCACGTTCTCGCGGACGACCCTGGCTGCGCGGGCGTCGGCTTCGACGAGGAGCGTGTGGCTCGCGCCTCGGGACAGGGCCTCCAGGCCCACGGCGCCCGAGCCGGCGTAGAGGTCCAGGACGCGTTCGCCGTGCAGGGGGCCGCCGAGGAGGGACTGCCAGGTGGAGAAGAGGCCCTCGCGTGCGCGGTCCGAGGTCGGCCGGGTTCCGGTGCCGGGCGGTACTGAGAGGCGCCGTCCGCCGGCGGCACCGGCGATCACGCGGGTCATGGGGAGGTCCTTCTCCGTGGGCGGCTTTACGGTTCATTGTGGCTGGTCGCGCGTTCCCCGCGCCCCTTCGGGGGCGCTTCCGCCTCAGCCCTTTTCCAAGTACTGCTCCCTCTCCTCGTCCAGGAGGGCGTCCAGGGCCGTCCGCAGGGCCGGGAGGCCGGTCAGCTCGGGGTCGGCCGCGACCACCGCCGCCGCCTCCTGCCTCGCCTCCGCGATGACCTCCTCGTCCTCGATGACCGCCAGGACCCGGAGGCTGGAGCGGGCGCCGGACTGGGCCTGGCCGAGGACGTCGCCCTCGCGGCGCTGTTCGAGGTCGATGCGGGAGAGCTCGAAGCCGTCGAGGGTGGAGGCGACGGCGGCCAGGCGCTGGCGGGCCGCGGCGGCCTCGGGCATCTCGGTGACCAGGAGGCACAGGCCGGGGGCGGAGCCACGGCCGACCCGGCCGCGCAGTTGGTGGAGCTGGGAGACGCCGAAGCGGTCGGCGTCCATGATGACCATGGCCGTGGCGTTGGGGACGTTGACGCCGACCTCGATGACGGTGGTGGCGACCAGGACGTCCGTCTCCCCCGCGGCGAAGCGGCGCATCACGGCGTCCTTGTCGTCGGGGTGCATACGGCCGTGCAGCACCTCCACCTTCAGGCCCTTCAGGGGGCCGCGGGCAAGCTGGTCGGCCACGTCGAGCACGGCCAGCGGGGGACGCTTCTCCGCTTCGTCCTCGGGGGGCTTCTTCTTGCCGGACTTCTTGGGGTCGTCCTCCTCGTCCCCGATCCGCGGGCAGACGACGTACGCCTGGTGGCCGCTCGCGACCTCCTCGCGGACCCGTTCCCAGGCGCGGGCCAGGAAGTGGGGCTTGTCGGCGGCCGGGACGACATGGCTGGCGATCGGGGAGCGGCCGGCCGGGAGCTGGTCGAGGACCGAGGTCTCCAGGTCGCCGAAGACCGTCATGGCGACCGTGCGCGGGATGGGGGTGGCGGTCATGACGAGGAGGTGCGGGGACCGCCTTTCCCCCTGGGAGTGCGCCTTGCCGCGCAGGGCGTCGCGCTGTTCCACGCCGAAGCGGTGCTGTTCGTCCACCACGACCAGGCCGAGGTCGTGGAACTGGACCTTGTCCTCGATCAGGGCGTGGGTGCCGATGACGATGCCGGCCTCGCCGGTGGCCAGGTCCAGGAGGGCCCGGCGGCGGGCGGCCGTGCCCATGGAGCCGGTGAGCAGGACGACCTTGGTGGCGTGCTCGGCGCCGCCCAGCATGCCTCCCTCTGCCAGTTCGCCCATCATCTCGGTGATCGAGCGGTGGTGCTGCTGGGCGAGGACCTCGGTGGGCGCGAGCATGGCCGCCTGGCCGCCGGCGTCGACCACGGCGAGCATGGCGCGCAGGGCGACCATGGTCTTGCCCGAGCCGACCTCTCCTTGCAGCAGCCGGTGCATCGGGTGGGCGGTGGCGAGGTCGGTGAAGATCTCCTCGGAGACCTTCTGCTGCCCCTCGGTGAGGGTGAAGGGGAGGCGCTCGTCGAAGGCCGTGAGGATGCCGTCCGGCCTGGGGACGCGGGGGACGGCGGGGAGCTGGGTCTCCGCGTGCCGGCGGCGGGCCAGGGCGACCTGGAGGACGAAGGCCTCGTCCCACTTCAGGCGGGCGCGGGCGTCGGCGATGTCGGCCTTGGTGTGCGGGCGGTGGATCTTGAGCAGGGCCTCGGGGAGCGGGAGCAGGCCACGGCCCTCGCGGAGGGTGTCGGGCAGGGGGTCGAGGGCCTCCTGGGCGCTCGGGAGGACCGTCTGCACCGCCTTGCCGATCTTCCAGGACTCCAGTTTGGCGGTGGCCGGGTAGATCGGGATCAGGGCGCCCGCCCAGGTCTCGACGGACTCCTCGCTGTCGCCCCGAAGCAACTCGTAGGCCGGGTGGGCCAGTTGGAGGCGGCGGTTGAAGACGGAGACCTTGCCGGCGAACATCGCGCGGGTGCCCGGCAGCAGCTCCTTGTGGGGTTTGTGCACGCCGTTGCCGAAGAAGACGAGCTGGAGCCGGCCGCTGCCGTCGGTGATGGTGACTTCGAGGCGCTGGCCCTTGCCCCGGGGGGCCCTGGCCGAGGCGAAGGTGTGCAGGCGGGCGTCGGCGACCTGGGCGACCACCGTGACGTGCTCGTCCATGGGGAGGTCGGCCAGGTGCGTGAGCTGCCCGCGCTCCTCGTATCTGCGCGGGTAGTGGTGGAGGAGGTCGCCGACGGTGTGCAGGCCGAGGTGCTCGGCCATCACCTTCGCGGTGGCGGGGCCGAGCACCTTCTTGAGCGGTTCTTGCAGTGCGGGCACGCGATCCATTGCACACCACACCACTGACAATGCCGTACACCCTGCCCCGCGGATTCCCGGCGGGGTGCCGTAAAAATCAGGGAAATTCCTGGTCAGGCGGGCTGTTCCGGCCCTAGGATGGCGCGCTCCGGCCATCCTTCGCGGTCACCGCCCCGCCGGGACCGCCCGACCCCGCGCCGCGCGCACGCCCCCCTCCGGCGCAGTGACGATGGACTCCCAGACCTCTCAGGCATCCCAGCAATCCCAGTCGCCTCATCCACCTCACAGCTTCCAGGTCGACCTGCGTGGTCTGGTGGACCTGCTCTCCCATCACCTCTACTCCAGCCCCAAGGTCTATCTGCGCGAGCTGTTGCAGAACGCCGTGGACGCCATCACCGCCCGCCGGGCCGCCGATCCGGACGCCCCGGCGCGGGTCCGGCTGTACGCGGCGGACGGCGGGCTGCGGGTGGAGGACACCGGTGTCGGGCTCACCGAGCCGGACGTGCACAGCCTGCTGGCGACCATCGGGCGCAGCTCCAAGCGGGCCGAGGGCCTCCAGGAGGCCCGGTCGGACTTCCTCGGCCAGTTCGGCATCGGTCTGCTGGCCTGTTTCGTCGTCGCCGAGCGAATCCGGGTCGTCAGCCGCAGCGCCCGCACGCCCGGGGCCCCGCCGGTGGAATGGACCGCCCGCGACGACGGCTCCTACACCGTGCGCACGCTGCCCGACGCCGAGCGGCCCGAGCCGGGTACGACCGTGTACCTGACGGCGCGCGCCGGTGCGGCCGAGTGGCTGGCCCCGGAGCGCGTCCGCGCCCTGGCCCGGGACTTCGGCTCGCTGCTGCCGTACGACGTCCGGGTCGGCGACGAGCCGGTCACCGAGCTGCCCGCGCCCTGGGACCGCCCCCACCCGAGTCCGGCCGGCCGGCGGGTCGCGCTGGCCCGGCACTGCCATGAGCTGTTCGGCTTCACCCCGCTGGACACGATCGACCTGGATGTGCCCGTGGCCGGGGTGCGCGGGGTGGCGTACGTGCTGCCGTCGGCGGTCAGCCCGGCGCAGCGGGCGACCCATCGCGTGCACCTGAAGGGCATGCTGCTCACCGAGCGGGCCGAACAGCTGCTGCCGGACTGGGCGTTCTTCGTGCGCTGCGTCCTGGACACCGACAGCCTGCGGCCGACCGCCTCGCGCGAGGCGCTGTACGAGGACGAGACGCTCGCCGCCGTGCGGGACGCGCTCGGGATGCGGATCCGGTCCTGGCTGACCGGGCTCGCGGCCGGTGATCCGGAGCGCCTCGCGGCCTTCCTCGCCGTGCACCACCTGGGCGTGAAGTCCCTCGCCCGGCACGACGCCGACATGCTGCGCACGATGCTGCCGTGGCTGCCCTTCGAGACGACCGACGGGCAGATCTCCCTGGAGGAGTTCGCTCAACGGCACCCGGTGGTGCACTTCACGCGGTCGGTCGAGGAGTACCGGCAGGTCGCGCCGATCGCCGCGGCGCAGGGCGTCGGGGTGGTCAACGGCGGCTACACGTACGACGGCGAGCTGGTCGAGGCGCTGCCGCGGGTACGGCCGGGGACGGTGGTCGCCGAACTGGACGCGGACACCGTGACCGCGCACCTGGACTCCGTGGACCCGGCCGAGGAGCTGGCGCTGTCCGGGTTCCTGGCCGCCGCGCGGGACCGGCTCGACCCGCTGGGCTGTGACGTCGTCCTGCGGGCCTTCCACCCGCTGTCCGTGCCCGCGCTGCACCTGGACGACCGGGCCGCCCGGCACGAGCAGGCCCGCGCGGCGGCCGAGGAGCAGGCCGACGACCTGTGGGCGGGCATCCTGGGCTCCCTGCGCGGCAGCGCCCCGCGCGCGCGTCTGGTACTCAACCATCTCAACCCGCTGGTCCGGCGGATCGGTTCGCTCGGCGACCCGGAGCTGATCGGCACCGCGACCGAGTCGCTGTACGGGCAGGCCCTGCTGATGGCGCAGCGCCCGCTCAGGCCGGCCGACTCGGCGCTGCTCAACCGGGCGTTCATCGGGCTGCTCGAATGGGCGACCCATGGGGAGGGGGACGGACGATGAGTGAGATCACGGACTTCGACGCGCTGCGGCGGGCGCTGGCGGAGAACTCCGAGCAGCCGGAGGGACCGGCCCGCAACGCGCGCGCGGAACAGCTGCTCGCCGAGGCCGAGAAGCTGGACATCCCGCTCGCCGTGATCGAAGCGCTCGGGCACCAGCTGAAGGTCTACAACTACAGCTCCGAGAAGGACAAGATGTTCGTCCCGTTCGCGCGGCTGCTGCGCATGTGGGACGAACGGCCCGAGGACTTCGACGCGTACGAGACGCACTCGCTGCACTGGGTCTTCAAGTGGATGTCGGCGGGCATGCTGGACCAGCCGCACATCCCGCTCGCCTCGATCGAGAAGTGGCTCGGCGAGATGGAGCACCGCTACCGGCTCGCCGGGCACTCCGAACGGGCGGTGCGCAGCGCCGAGTTCAGCGTGGCCGCGCACATCGGGGACCTCGCGCGCGCGGAGCGGGCGTACGCGGCGTGGCTGGCCGCCGACCGGGACCGGATGGCCGACTGCCACGCCTGCGAGCTGCACGGGCAGGGCATCTGGCAGGCGCGGTGCGGGCGGGACGCCGAGGCGCTCCAGCTGTGGCGGCCGGTGCTGGAGGGCGAGTTCGCGTGCGCCCACGAGCCGCACAACGTGCTCGCCTCCTCGCTGGCCCCGCTGCTGCGACTGGGTCGCGTCGAGGAGGCTCGCGCGCACCACCTGCGAGGCTTCCGTCTCGTACGTTCCATGGAGAGCATGCGGGGCGCGTACGCGGACCACGTGGAGTTCTGCGCGCTGACCGGGAACGAGGCGCGCGGTCTGGAGCTGCTGGCCGAGCGGCCGGCGTACTTCACGGACACCGGGCATCCGCGCAGCCGGCTGGACTTCATGGCCGTGGTGGCGCTGCTGATGGACCGGCTGACCGAGCTGGGGCACGGCGAGCAGCGGGTGCCGGGGCCGGCCGGGCGGACCTGGACCGCGCGGGAACTCGCCGCGCACGCGCGCGTGGAGGCGACGGAACTCGCCGAGCGGTTCGACCGCCGCAACGGCACGTCCGCCGTCGGGGACCGCGTCCGCGCGCGAATGGCCCAGCGCCCGCTGGCGGACCGCCTCCCGCTGGGCGTGCGTACGGTACGCCCCGCACCGGCGCCGACGGCCGCGCCCCCGGCGCCGAACGCCCCCACCGAACCCGACCTGCCCGCCCTGCTCGCCGAGGCGCGGCGCCTGTCGGACACGCTGCGACCCAACGCCCTGGAGGCCTGGGCGGCGGTCGCACGGGCCGCGCGCGACGGCGCCGCCCTGACACCGCGCGACCGCGCGGAGATGACCGACCACGAGGCGATGGCCGGCGGCCCGGAGGGCCCGGCGCTGTTCGAACGAGCGGCGGCCCTCTACGCGGAGGCGGGCGACCCGGGCGAGGCCCTGGCGGCACGCGCGCGTGGGGCGTACGTCCGCGCACTGACGGGCGAGGTGGCCGCGGCCCTCACCACGGTCACGTCCCTGTACGACGAGGCACTCGCCCTGTACGCCGACGAGGGCACCGGCGTCCGCCAGACGGCGTCGGTGGCGATGAGCCGGGCCCGGGTGCTGATGCGACGGGTCCATGAGGCGGTGGGCGGGGGCGCCGGGGGAAGCGGCGTCGAGGGGTTCACCGAGGCGGGTGCGGCGGAGGACGGGGAGGCCGCAGCGGACACCGAGGAGGCCGTCGCGGAGGCCGTCGCGACGGCCGGGGAAGTCAGCGCGGGCACCGGGCAGGCCATGGCCGACGGCGAGCGAGCCGCCACGGACGCCGCGCAGACCGCCGCAGAGGCCAAAAACGTCGAGCAGGCCGTCGGGGAGACCGAGACCGGGGAACTCAGCGCGGGAGCCGGGCCGGCCCCGGCCGACGTCGAGCGAGCCGGCACGGGCGCCGAACAGGCCGTCGCGGAGACCACGGCCGGGGAAGTCAACGCGGACGCCGGACAGGCCACAGCCGACACCGGGCAGGCCGTCGCGGAGGCCGAGGAAATCATCGCGGACGCCGGGCAGGCCATGGCCGACGACGGGCAAGGCGCCACCGACGCCGGGCAGACCGGCGCCGGGCGCGCGGGAGTCGGCGTTGGCGTCAGGGTGGCCGTCGTAGAGGCTGAAGTCGCTGTGCGGGAGGTGTTGGCGCTCGTTGACGGGCGTGGTGAGGGTGACGTGCGGCTGGGGGCGCGGGGGGCCGAGGCGTGGGCCATGCTCGCCGAGTTGGCCGGGGTGAGCGGGGACGCCGGGCGGGCGGCGGAGTTGTTCCGGCGGGCCGCCGACGCGTATGTGGCCGCCGGGCTCCCCTGGTTCGCGTTGGAGTACCAGGTACAGGTCGCCGCCCTGGCCCATCAGGCCGGTGACCTGGCCGGAGCCGAGCGGGCGCTGCGGGCGGCCCTGGAGCACGGCGGTCCCTACGTGGAGCCGGTCGGGCGTGCGCAGCTGCACCTTCAGCTCGCCGAGGTGCTCGGTGGCCGGGACGCCCCCGGCGAGGCGGCCGAACACGCGCTGGAGGCCGCGCACTGGGCCGACGAGGCCGGCGAGAGCGGCACGCTCGGCGCCTGGGCGCGGCAGCAGCTCGGCGGCTTCCTGCTGCGCCGGGGCCGGTACGCGGAGGCCGCCGAGGTGCTGGAGTCCGCGCTGGCCGACCTGAGCGCCGACACCCACGGCGACGGGACGGTCGTCCAGGCGCGCTGGTGGCTCGGGGACTGCCTGGGCGAGCTGGGCGAGCACCGGGCCGCCGCCGAACAGCGGCTCAAGGCCGCCGACCTCGCCCGGCACTGGCCCGAGCAGCAGGACCACGCCACGCTCGCGCACCTCGCCGGCGAGTCGCTGGCCCACGCCGGGCTGGCGACGGAGGCGGACCGCGCCTACGCGCGCGCGGGCGAGCTGTGGCGCGCGCTCGGCAACACGCAGTTCCTCGTCCGCTCGCTGCGCGCCCGCGCCTGGCTCGCCCTCGACGGTGACTCGGGGGCGGCGGACGCCCGTGCGCTGATGACGGAGGCCGTACGGGAGTGCGAGGCCGCACTGGCGGCGGCCGAGGAGACCGCAGACCGGGAGGAGTCGGCCACCGAACTGGGCGGCACGCATCGGCAGTTCGCGGAGCTGCTGGCCCGCTCGGCGTCCGAGGAGGCCGAGGACCCGGCGATCCGGGCGGCGTTCGAGGCGGCGCTGGAGCAGATGACCCGAGCCGTGGCGGTGTTCGCGGCGCTCGGCGCGGCCGGGCTGCACAGCCGTACCGGCGCCGAACTGGCCGCGGGCTGGCTGGAGGCGGACCTCGGCCGGCCGGCGCGGGCGGCGGCACGCGCGCGTGGGGTGCTCGCGGCCTACGAGGGCGCGGGCGACGGGGACGAGACGGTCCGGGCACGGCGGGAAGAGGCGGCCCAGCTGCTGGAGGCGGCACAGGAAGGACGGGACACGGAAGGGCAAGGGGAAGGGGAAGCGGAGGCGGAGGGGGAGGACGCGGGACAGGGCTGAGCCACGGCCGCGTCAGCCCCCGCCATCAGCCCACGCTGCCACCACAGGCCGTCACCCCACGCCGTCAGCCCAAGCCGTCACCGGCACGCCGTCACACCAAGCCGTAACCGCACACCGTCGGCCCACACCGTCAGGCCAAGCCGTCCCCGGCACGCCGTCACCGCACGCCGTCAGCCCAAGCCCTCACCGCACGCCGTCACCCCAAGCCGTCACACCACATCGTCACCCCTCGCCCTCAGCCCAACCCGTCACCCCACGCCGTCACTCCACGCCGATGAGCAGCAGCGCTCCCTGTCGGCCGCCCCGGTACACCACCGTGTCCACGGCCAGGTAGGACTCCCGTACGCGTGCCTCCAGGTGCGTGGCGACGGTCTCGGGTGCCTCGTCGCCGACGACGAGGGTGACCAGTTCGCCGCCGGCCTGGAGCATGCGGTCCAGGACGGTCCGGGCGGTGGCGGTGACGTCCGCGCCGATCACCGCCACATCGCCGTCGATCAGGCCGAGCACGTCCCCGGCCTGGCAGATGCCGGCCGTCGTCCAGGACTGGCGCTCGGCGACGACGACCTCGGCGTACCGGGTGGCGCCCGCCGCCGAGGTCATCTGGACGACGTCCTCGTCGAACCGGCGCCCCGGCTCGTGCACCGCGAGCGCGGCGATGCCCTGGACCGCCGACCGGGTCGGGATCAGCGCCACGCGGATGCCCTCGGTGCGGGCCTGTTCGGCCGCGGCGGCGGCCGTGTGGCGCAGCTCGGCGTCGTTGGGCAGCAGCACGACCTCGCGCGCGTGGGCACGCCGTACCGCCTGCACCAGCTCCCCGCTGGCGGGCGGCTCTCCGGGGCGCGCGAGGACGGTGGTCGCACCGGCCTCGGCGTACAGCCCGGCCAGCCCCTCGCCCGGTACGACGGCGACGACCGCCCGCTGGGCACGCTCGCGGGGCGGACGCTCGCGGCCGGTGTGCACATCGGCGAGCCCGAAGTGGGTGATCCGGATCCGGTACGGCCGCCCGGCCTCCACGCCGGCCTCCACGGCGGCACCGGCGTCGTCCACGTGCACATGGACGTTCCACAGCCCGTCGCCGCCGACCACGACCAGGGAGTCCCCGAGGGCGTCGAGCCGCGCGCGCAGCCGGGCCACGGCCGCGTCGTCGGCCTCCAGGAGGTAGATCACCTCGAACGCGGGTCCGCCGTGTCCGCCGGGTCCAGCCGCGTCGGCGCACCGCTCAGGGGCCGTCACGCGCGCGCGTGCGTCGCCATGGGAATCGGAGACGGGTACGGATACGGCTCTTTGAGGCGGCGGGATCTCCCGCAGCAGGGGCTCACGTACCCCAAGCTCACGTACCGCAAGCTCATGTACCGGAAGCTCACGTACCGCCTCCCCCGTGAACGCCTCCACCAACGCCCCCAGCACCGCCACCAGCCCCCGCCCGCCCGCGTCGACCACGCCGGCCCGCTCCAGGACGGCCAGCTGGGCCGGGGTCGCCGCCAGGGCCGCCCGCGCGCCCTCGTAGGCGGCCCGCGCGACCGTCCGGCAGTCGCCCTCGGCTCCCTCGGCGGCGTCGGCGGCGGCCGAGGCGACCGTGAGCACCGTGCCCTCGACGGGATGGGCGACGGCCTGCCGGGCGGAGTCGGCGGCCCGGCGCAGGGCCAGCCGCAGTCCCGATCCGTCGATGTGAGAGGCGTCACCGGCGTCCGCGAGCACCTGTGCCATCCCGCGCAGCAGCTGCGCCAGGATGGTCCCCGAGTTGCCCCGGGCCCCGATCAGCGCCCCGTGGGCCATGGCCCGGACGGCGTCCGCGAGCGAGGGCTCCCCGGAGCCGGTCTCGTACCCGGCGAACACCGCCTCCACGGCCGTGGCCGCCGACTCCAGGGTCAGATACAGATTGGTCCCGGTGTCGCCGTCCGCCACCGGATAGACGTTGATCGCGTCGATCTCCTCGCGGGCCCTCCCCAGTGCCCGGAGCGCCAGACCGCACCAGGTGCGCACCGCCAGAGCATCGAAGAATGTCTGCGGCACCTGCGTCACCTGCGCCTCCCTGAGCTGGCTGGACGTGGGACGCAGCGTAGACCCCGGACCGGTGCCCTCCGGAAGAGGGCCGGGGGTGGGGGCCTGAGCTGCCATGGTAGTTTCGTTCTACGGGCGCAGCCGTTGTATGCTGCTCCGGTTGCCCGATCCGATCGGGCCATTCCCCTGGCAGCGCCACTCAAGATTCAGGTCTTAGGATCTCGATCCCGGCATGCCGGGATCAACCGTAAGTGCATCTGAAGTCTTTGGAGTGACCCGTGGCTGCCAACTGCGACGTCTGCGGCAAGGGGCCGGGCTTCGGCAACAACATCTCGCACTCGCACCGCCGTACGTCCCGCCGCTGGAACCCGAACATCCAGCGTGTGCGTACCGTGGTCGGCGGGACGCCGAAGCGCGTGAACGCCTGCACCTCGTGCATCAAGGCCGGCAAGGTCTCGCGCTGACGCTACCGCTGAGCGCGCGGCCACTGCCTGGTTTCGCTGCACTGAGCCGGTCCACCTCCGGGTGGGCCGGCTTTTTGCCGTACCCGTGAGCCGTACGCACAAGCTGTACCCATGAGCCGTACTCATGACCGGCTGCCGCCTGCCAGAATCCACGGAATGCGCTTCGGCATCCTGGGCCCGGTCGAGATCCACACCGACGACGGCACCCTGCTCGACCCCGGCGGCCCCCGGCCCCGCGCCCTGCTCACGCTGCTGCTGCTCGACGCCGGCCGCGCGGTGTCCGTCGAACGCCTGCTGGACGGTCTGTACGGCGCCGAGCCGCCCGCCGGGGCCATGGGCGCGCTCCAGTCGCAGATCTCCCGCCTGCGCCGGCGTCTCGCGCCGCACGCCCGCATCGACGCCGGCCCCGCCGGCTACGCCCTCGCGATCGACCCGGACGCCGTCGACGTCCACCGTTTCGCGCGCCTGGCCACGGAGGGCCGTACGGCGCTCACCGCCGGTGATCATCCGCGAGCGGCGGCCCTCCTGCGGGACGCCCTCGCGCTGTGGCGCGGGCCGGCGCTGCCCGACCTGCCGGACGCGCACGCCGACCGGGCCCGGCTGGAGGAGCTGCGGCCGGCGGTCGTGGCGGACCGGATCGAGGCGGAGCTGGGGTCCGGGGGCGGGCCGGAGCTGGTGCCGGAGCTGCGGGCGCTGCTCCGGGCGCGTCCGCTGGACGAACGGCTGTACGGGCAGCTGATGCGGGCCCTGCACGCGGCCGGGCGGCCCGCCGAGGCACTCGCGGTGTACGAGGAGGCGCGGCGCAGGCTCGCCGACGAGCTGGGCGCCGACCCGTCGCCCGCCCTGTCCGCGCTCCACCTCGACCTGCTCCGGGACGGGACCGAGTCCCCGCCCCGCCCCCGTCTCCCGGCCCAGCTCACCCGCTTCGTGGGCCGCGAACCGGAACTGATCCGGATCGACCGCGCCCTCGCCGCCTCCCGCCTGGTGACGCTGACCGGCCCCGGCGGCGTCGGCAAGACCAGGCTCGCCCTGGAGGCGGCCCGCGCCCGGACCGGCGGGAACGCGACGAGGTCCCACACCGGCGCAGACACCAGCCACATCCACACCGCCACCCACACCCACACCGCCACAGCGCCGACAGCGGCCCGCCCCGGCGCGCCCACGCCGTCGGCCCGTGCCGCCGACGCCCCGCAGGTCTGTCTGGTCGAACTCGCGCCCCTGTCCGACGGCGCCCGGATCCCGTACGCGGTGCTGGCCGCGCTCGGGGTGCGGGACGGTTTCCGCAGCCCCGCCACGGACGCCCTGGACCGGCTGCTGGCCGCGCTGGCGGAGCGTGAGGTGCTGCTCGTGCTCGACAACTGCGAGCACCTGGTGGAGGCCGCCGCGCGCACGGCCGCGCTGCTCCTGGGCGCCTGCCCCGGCGTCCGCATCCTGGCGACCAGCCGGGAGTCGCTGGGCATCACGGGCGAGGTGCTGGTGCCGGTGCCGCCGCTGCCCGAGGAGCCGGCCGTACGGCTGCTGCTGGACCGCGCGCGGGCGGTGCGGCCGGATTTCGACGGCCACGCGCGCGTGCCGGAGATCTGCCGGGCCCTGGACGGGCTGCCGCTGGCGATCGAGCTGGCGGCTGCCCGGCTGCGCACGCTCTCCGTGGACGAGCTGGCGGACCGGCTGCACGACCGGTTCCGGGTGCTCGCGCGCGGGGACCGGGCCAAGGCGCCCCGGCATCGCACGCTGCGCGCGGTGGTGGAGTGGAGCTGGGAGCTGCTGGACGCGGCGGAACGGGACCTGGCGAGCAGGCTGACCGTCTTCCGGGGCGGGGCCACGCTGGACGCCGTGGCCGCCGTCTGCGGAGTGCCGTATCCGGAGGACCCGCTGGCGTCCCTGGTCGAGAAGTCGTTCCTGGAGGTGTCCGACGGGCGCTACCGGATGCTGGAGACGATCCGTGCCTTCGCCGCCGAGTCCCTCACCGGCCCCGTGGAACCAGGCGCGCCGCACACCAACTCGCTCACCGGCCCCGGGGAGCCGGGCACCACGCCCACCAGCCCCCAAGCGCTCCGGGCCGCGCACGCCGCCTACTTCCTCCGGCTGGCCGAGCACGCCGAGCCGCTGTTGCGCGGTGGTGAGCAACTGCCCTGGCTGCGGCGGCTGGCCGTCGAGCAGGGCAATCTGGACGCGGCCCTGCGGTATCTGACCGAGACGGCTCCGCACGACGCGCTGCGGCTGACGGCCGCGCTGACCTGGTTCCGGCGGCTGCGCGGCCTGCACGGGGACCGCGTGCCGGGCGCCCGGGCCCTGCTCGCGGCGGTCGGGGAGGAGCCGCCGCCCGGCCTGGCCGAGGAGTACGCGCTGTGTGTGATGAACGCCGTCTCCGGGCGCGGCGACGACCCGGCGGACCCCGCCCTGATCGCCCGCGCGGCCACCCTCATGGCCGCCCTGGACCGCCCGCTGCGGCTGCCGTTCACGGTGATCCTGTGGTCCCTCACGGGCGGCCCCCGGCTGAGCGTGGACGAACGCGTGCGGGTGCAGCTGGACCGGGAGCCGTGGGGCCTGGCCCTGCTGGATCTCGGCCTCGCCTACCAGGCGCTGTTCGCGGGGCGGGCCGCCGCCGCGGAAGAGGGCTTCACGCGCGCGTGGAAGGGTTTCCAGGGGACGGGCGACCGCTGGGGCATGGCCAACTGCCTCGACCCGCTGGCCGGGTTCGCGTACGGCCGGGGCGCGTACGCGCGGGCGCTGGCCCTGCTGGACGAGGGGCTGGCGCACGTCCGGGAACTGGACGCGCCGGAGGAGACCGCCGATCTGCTGCGCACGCGCGCGGTGGTGCTGCTGGCCCAGGGGGACTCGGCGGAGGCCGCCGCGCACTTCACGCGCTCCGGTGATCTCGCCCGTACCGCCGGGGCGACCGACAAGGTGGCCGGTGCGCTGCGCGGGCTGGGAGACGTGGAACGGCTGGGCGGGGACACGGCACGCGCGCGCGTGCACTACGAGAACGCCCTGGCGGCCTGTGCGGCCACATGGTTCAGCGTGGGTGAGACGGTGCGGATTCTCATCGGGCTGGGCCGTACCGCCGCCGCCGAAGGGGACGGGGACTCGGCCCGGGACTGGCTGGCCCAGGCCCGCGCGCAGGCCCTGGAGCCGTCCGACGGGCTCCTGCTCGCCGATGTCGCCGACGCGCTCGCCGCCGTGGCCGCGCGCCCGGAGCGGGCGGCCGAACTCCTCGGCGCCGCCGCGGGCCTGCGCGGCGCGCCCCTGCCCGGGGACCCGGACGTCGCGCGGACGACGGAGCGCACGCGCGCGTGCCTGTCCCCCGAGGCCTACGCCCAGGCCTACGAGCGGGGCCGGCGCCTGCGGTCAGCGGCGGTCAGCGAACGGTAGGGGCACGGTAAGCGGGGCCCGGGACAGTGGCCGGCATGACGCAGACACACCACCTCGGCCACCTGTCCGTCCTGATCTCCGGCGCCAGCGTCGCCGGCCCCGCCCTCGCCCTGAACCTGGCCCGCTACGGCGCCCGTGTCACGGTCGTGGAGAAGGCGCCCGCCCTGCGCGCCGGCGGCTTCGCCGTCGACTTCCGGGGGCACGTGCACCGTACGGTGCTCACCGCGATGGGCATCTGGGACGACGTCCACGCCCACCAGACCCACATGGGCCGCCAGAGCGTCGTCGCCGCCGACGGCACCCCGCGCGTGGACCTGCCCGCGGAGATGATGAGCGGCGATGTGGAGATCTTCCGCGGCGATCTGGCCCGGATCATGTACGAGCGGACGAAGGACTCGGTGGAGTACGTCTTCGGCGACTCCGTCACGGCGCTGACGGACACCCCGCGGGGCGTGGAGGTCGCGTTCGAGCGGGGCGCGCCCCGCCGTTTCGACCTCGTCGTCGGCGCCGACGGCCTGCACTCCAACACCCGCCGCCTGGTCTTCGGCGACGAGTCCCGTTACCTGCGCTTCCTCGACCACTACGTGGCCGGCTTCACCCTCCCCAACCACCTGGGCCTGAACCGCACCGGCCGTCTCTACAGCGAGCCGGGCCGCTGTGTCGGCCTCAACAACTACGACGGCGACCCGGAGCGGGCCGGCGCCCTGCTGGTCTTCCGGTCCGAGCCGCTGGCGTACGACCGCCGGGACGTCGCGGCGCACAAGCGCGTCCTCACCGAACGGTTCGCCGGGATGGGCTGGGAGACGCCGGCCGTGCTGAAGGGGCTCGCGGAGGCCGACGACCTGTACTTCGACGCCATCGCCCAGATCCACATCGACCGTCTCGTCAAGGGCCGGGTGGCGCTGCTGGGCGACGCCGGGTACGGCGCGACGATGGGCGGCATGGGGACGGGTGTGGCGATCGTCGGCGCCTACGTCCTCGCCGGTGAGCTGGCCCTGGCGGGCGGCGATCACCGGGCCGCGCTGGCCGCCTACGAGAGCCGCGTCCGGGACTTCGCCAAGGGCTGCCAGAAGATCTCCGGCAACGCGGGGCCGTTCTTCGCCCCGGCCACCGAGCGGCGCATCCGCAGCCGGGACCGGATGTACCGGCTGCTCAGCTCCCGGCCGCTGGCCGGTTTCTTCAAGCGGCTGACGGAGAGGGCGGCGACCGCAATCGAACTCGCGGAATATCCCGCCTGACCTCAGGGAGTACCCCGCCCGCCGCTCAGGGAGTATCCCGCCTGAGCGCCCACCCGTGGTCCACGGGCCCGATCCCGGCGCCGAGGGCGAACCCGGCGGCGATGGCGCCGGTGACGTACTCCTTGGCCGCCGCGACCGCCTCCGGCACGGACCGCCCCCCGGCCAGGCCGCAGGCGATGGCGGAGGCGAGGGTGCAGCCGGTGCCGTGGGTGTGCCGGTTGTCGTGGCGGGGCGCCCGCAGCAGGTGCTCCTCGGAGCCGTCGGTGAGCAGGTCCACGGCGTCGCCCGTCAGGTGTCCGCCCTTGATCAGCACCCAGCGCGGCCCGAACTCCAGCACGGCCGCGGCGGCCCGTCGTAGATCGTCCTCCGACTGGACGCGGACGCCGGTGAGTTGGGCCACCTCGTCGAGGTTCGGGGTGGCCACGGTCGCCACCCGCAGCAGCTTCGTCCGTACGGAGTCCAGGGCGGAGGCGGCCAGCAGCGGGTCGCCGTGCTTGGAGACGCCGACCGGGTCCACCACGACCGGTGCGTCCGTGCCGGAGATCAACTCGGCGACCGTCTCGACCAGTTCGGCGGAGGACAGCATGCCGGTCTTCACTGCCTGGACGCCGATGTCGTCCACGACGCTGCGGTACTGGGCCCGGACCGCCTCCACGGGCAGCTCCCAGGCGCCCTGCACGCCCACCGAGTTCTGCGCGGTCACCGCGGTGAGCACGCTCATGCCGTGCACGCCGAGCGCGAGCATCGTCTTCAGGTCGGCCTGGATGCCGGCGCCGCCGCCGGAGTCCGAGCCGGCCACTGTGAGAACCCGGGGGATCATGACTCGATGTCCCCGAAGTGGTCCCAGCCGCCCTTGCTGGTCCAGGGCGCCCCGTCGACCGTCACCTGGGGCAGCGCGGAGGGGTTGAGGACCTCACCGATGACCTTCCAGCGGGCGGGGAGCTTGGCGTCCGGCGGGAAGGTGGCCACGATCGCGTGGTCCTCTCCCCCGGTCAGCACCCACTGGAGCGGGTCCACGCCGACGGCCTGCCCGATGTCGTTCATCTGCGTCGGGATGTCGATCGCGCCGGAGCGGATGTCGATGCGGACCTTGCTGGCCTCGGCGATGTGCCCGAGGTCGGCGATCAGGCCGTCGCTCACGTCGCACATCGCGGTGGCGCCGAGCGCGGCGGCGGCCGGGCCCGCGTGGTACGGCGGCTCGGGGCGCCGGTGGGCCTCCACGAAGGCGCGGGGCGAGCGGAAACCGCGGGAGAGCACCGCGTAGCCGGCCGCGGACCAGCCCAGCCAGCCGGTGACGGCCACGAGGTCGCCGGGCTGGGCACCCGCGCGCGTGACGGGCTCCTGGTTGCGCAGATCGCCGAGCGCGGTGATCGACACCATGATCGTGTCGCCGCGTACGACGTCCCCGCCGACCACGGAGGCGCCGGCGACCTGGCACTCGTCGCGCAGGCCGTCCATCATCTCGGTGGGCCAGGTGACCGGCAGTTCGGCCGGGACGACCAGGCCGAGCAGCAGCGCGGTCGGTACGGCGCCCATGGCGGCGATGTCCGCGAGGTTCTGCGCGGCGGCCTTGCGGCCGACGTCGTAGGCCGTGGACCAGTCGCGGCGGAAGTGCCGGCCCTCCAGCAGGATGTCGGTGCTCGCCACCACCCGTCGGTCGGGCGCGGCGACCACCGCGGCGTCGTCGCCGGGGCCGACCCGGACCGCCGGGGTGGTGGTGAGACGGGAGGTCAGCTCCCGGATGAGCCCGAACTCACCTAGCTCACCCACTGTGCCCTTCATTGCCTCAAGCCCCTTCTGTGCCTTGCCACGCCCGGTCGCGCGTCACCAGTGTCCCCGATACGGTCGAGAGGACCGTCAACTTCCGTCGTGCCCGCACCCTGGCGCGCAAGCCCGGTTCCCGCAGGTCTCCCCTCGGGGAGCGGCGACGCGATACCGTGGCGTTCCTTTTCCCCACATGATCCTCGTGGCCGCCCTGGAGGTTCCGTGGTACAGGCGTACATCCTGATCCAGACGGAGGTCGGCAAGGCGTCGACCGTCGCCGAGACGATCAACAAGATTCCTGGAGTGCTCCAGGCCGAGGACGTGACAGGGCCGTACGACGTCATCGTGCGCGCCCAGGCCGAGACGGTCGACGAGCTCGGCCGCATGGTGGTCGCGAAGGTCCAGCAAGTGGACGGCATCACGCGCACCCTGACCTGTCCGGTGGTGCATCTGTAGCCCCCGTCTACGCTTGGCCGGTGAACATCTTCCGCCACCGGCCCCTCGCCCTGCTCGCCCCGGCCCTGCTCATCGCGGTCGCGGGCTGCTCCACGGCAGACGACAGCGGCACCGCGGCGGTTCCGACCCCCGACGCGCGGACCGCTCCGCTCTGCCGGGACCTGGACAAGGTCCTGCCGCGGAAGGTGGACGGGCAGACCCGCGCCGACCCCGAGCCCCGGTCCGCCTACACGGCGGGCTGGGGAAACCCGGCGATCATACTGCGCTGCGGCATCGTCCGGCCGCCGAAGATGATCGATGCCAAGGTGGCGCAGGGCGACGACCCGAACGCGATCGGCGGCGGGGTGAACGGCGTGGAGTGGCTGATGGAGAAGCAGGGCGACGGCACCTGGCGGTTCACCACGTCCAATCGCCGGGCGTATGTGCAGGTGATCCTGCCGAAGAAGCTGTCCGGGTCGGACGACAGCGCCCAGGTGCTGACGGACCTGGCGCCGGCCGTGAAGAAGGCGATCCCGAAGGGGATCGCCTCCATGCGGGGATGAGACCTGACGGGGTCAGCGAAGCCCCGTCGAGCGGCGCAGCGCCGCCTGCACCAGGCGGTCCACCAGCTCGGGGTAGCTGATCCCGCTCGCCTGCCACATCTGCGGGTACATCGAGATCGGCGTGAAGCCGGGCATGGTGTTGATCTCGTTGATCACGAACTCGCCGTCCTCGGCGAGGAAGAAGTCCGCGCGGACCAGGCCCTCGCAGGAGGCCGCCTCGAACGCCTCGACGGCGAGCCGGCGCACCTCGGCGGTCTGCTCCTCGGTGAGCGGGGCCGGGACGATGCCGGGCGTGGAGTCGATGTACTTGGCCTCGAAGTCGTAGTACGCGTGCGCGTCCGGCGGCGGGATCTCGGCCGGGACGGAGGCGCGCGGGCCGTCCTCGAACTCCAGGACGCCGCACTCGATCTCACGGCCCCGTACGGCCGCCTCGACGAGGATCTTCGGGTCGTGAGCCTGCGCCTCGGCGATCGCCTCGTCCAGGCCGGACAGGTCGTCGACCTTGGTGATGCCGATGGACGAGCCCGCGCGCGCGGGCTTCACGAACAGCGGCCAGCCGTGCTCGCCGGCGAAGTCGACGATCCTCTTGCGGGCGGCGGACTCGTCCTGGGCCCACTCGCGGGGGCGGATCACCAGGTACGGGCCGACCCTGAGCCCGTAGGAGGTGAAGATCCGCTTCATGTACTCCTTGTCCTGGCCGACGGCCGAGGCGAGCACGCCGGAGCCGACGTACGGCACTCCGGACAGCTCCAGCAGACCCTGGAGGGTGCCGTCCTCGCCGTAGGGGCCGTGGAGCACCGGGAAGACCACGTCGACCTCGCCGAGCGCCTTGGGCACGGAGCCGGGCTCGCTGTAGACGACCTCGCGGTTCGCCGGGTCGACGGGGAGCACCACGCCGCCCTCGTGCGACTCCGCCAGCTCCGCCACGCTGGGAGTGCGGCGGTCGGTGATGGCCATCCGCTCCGGCTCGTCGGCCGTCAGCGCCCAGCGGCCGTCCGTGGTGATGCCGATCGGCAGGACGTCGTACTTCGTCCGGTCGATGGCCTTGAGGACGGCGCCGGCGGTGACCACGGAGATCCCGTGTTCGGAGCTGCGCCCGCCGAACACGACGGCCACGCGCGGCTTGCGCGACGGCTGCTCAGGGCTCTGGGGAAGGTTCTCGGTGCTCATATCGCGTTGAGAGTACCTGTAGGCAGCGCCCAAGTCAGCGCGCGCTCCCGGGCCGTCGCTCAGCGTCGCACGGACGGTCGCTCAGTGTCGTGCCCGGCGCCTCCCGGGCGGGCTCGGCGACCCTGGGCCCGGCGCCTGCCGGCCTCAGCGCCTCTCGGGCTTGGCGCTGCGCGCCATCAGCTCCTTGAGCGCGACGACCGGCGACTTGCCCTCGTGCACGATGCTGACGACCGTCTCGGTGATGGGCATGTCGACGCCGTGCCGGCGGGCCAGATCCAGCACGGACTCGCAGGACTTGACGCCCTCGGCGGTCTGCTTGGTGACCGCGATGGTCTCCTCCAGGGTCATGCCCTTGCCGAGGTTGGTGCCGAAGGTGTGGTTGCGCGACAGCGGCGAGGAGCAGGTGGCCACCAGGTCGCCCAGGCCCGCGAGTCCGGAGAAGGTCAGCGGGTCGGCGCCCATCGCGAGGCCGAGCCGTGTGGTCTCGGCGAGGCCGCGCGTGATGAGCGAGCCCTTGGCGTTGTCGCCGAGCCCCATGCCGTCGGCGATGCCCACCGCGAGCCCGATGACGTTCTTGACCGCGCCGGCGAGTTCGCAGCCGACCACGTCGGTGTTGGTGTACGGCCGGAAGTACGGCGTGTGGCAGGCGGCCTGGAGCCGCTGGGCGACCCGCTCGTCGGTGCAGGCCACGACGGCCAGGGCGGGCATGCGGGCGGCGATCTCGCGGGCCAGGTTGGGTCCCGTGACGACCGCGATCCGGTCGGCGCGGACCTTGGCGACGTCCTCGACGACCTCGCTCATCCGCATGGTGGAGCCGAGTTCGACGCCCTTCATCAGGGAGACGAGGACGGTGTCCGGGGCGAGCAGCGGGGCCCACTCGGCGAGGTTGGCGCGCAGGGTCTGGGAGGGGATGGACAGGACCGTGAAGTCGGCGCCGGCCGCGGCCTCGGCGGGGTCGGTGGTGGCCCGGACGTTCTCGGGGAGTTCGACGCCCGGCAGGTAGTCGGGGTTGACCCGGCTGGTGTTGATCGCCTCCGCGACCTCCGGCCGGCGGGCCCACAGGGTGACCTCGCAGCCGGCGTCGGCGAGCACCATGCCGAAGGCGGTGCCCCACGAACCGGCACTGAAGACCGCCGCCCTTACCGGTGCGCTCACTTGCTCTGCCCTTCCACTTGCCGGCCCTCCGCCTGCGCCCGGGTGCGGCGGCGCTGCTCGATCCGCTCACGGCGCGGGTCGTAGGGCGTCTCGGGCGCCTTCTCGCCGCGGATCTCCTCCAGCTGGCGGGTGATGGCCGCCATGATGACCTCGGTGGCCTCCTTCAGCACCTCCGGGGTCATCTCCCGGTCGTAGAAACGGGAGAGGTCCACGGGGGGTCCCGCGAGCACGTGGTGCGTCTTGCGCGGGAAGAGGTTCGGCTTCTTGGCGTACGGCGGCAGCAGTTCGTTGGCGCCCCACTGCGCGACGGGGATGACCGGGCACTTGGTCTGGAGGGCGACCCGGGCGGCACCGGTCTTGCCGGTCATGGGCCAGCCGTTCGGGTCGCGGGTGAGGGTGCCCTCGGGGTAGAACGCGACGCACTCGCCGCGCTCCACGGCGTCGATCGCGGCCCGGAAGGCGCTGAGGGCGTCCGTGGACTCGCGGTAGACGGGGATCTGCCCGGTGCCGCGCATGGCGGCCGCGACGAATCCCTTCTTGAAAAGCCCGCTCTTCGCCAGGAATCGCGGGACCCGTCCGGTGTTGTACTGATAGTGCGCGTACGCGAAGGGGTCCAGGTGGGAATTGTGGTTCACCGCGGTGATAAATCCGCCCTCGGCCGGAATGTGCTCCATTCCACGCCAGTCCCGCTTGATCAGAACCACCAGCGGCGGTTTGCAGATCACCGCGGCGAAGCGGTACCAGAAGCCGATTCTGCGGCGGGACACAAGGACACCTTCCTCTAGGACTGCCACCCCGGCGGGGGCCGCACAAGTGTGGCCCCGGGCCGCCGGTCTGTCGAGAACACCGTACGCCCCGCCTCCCGCGGCGCCGGATGCCCCGGGGGACAATGAGCGCGACAAGAGAGGGACGGTACGCCGGTGCAGTGGACCTTGGTCATCCCCCTGAAGCCCCTGACGCGGGCCAAGAGCAGGCTCGCGGACACCGCCGACGACGGGGTGCGCCCGGGGTTGGCGCTGGCGTTCGCGCAGGACACGGTGGCCGCGGCGATGGCGTGTCCGGCGGTGTCGGATGTGGCGGTCGTCACGGACGACGAGTTGGCCGGCCGGGAGCTGACCGCGCTGGGGGCGCGGATCGTCCCGGACGCGCCCGGCAGCGGCCTGAACGCCGCGCTGGCACACGGCGCGGCCGTCGTACGCGCCGTCCGCCCCGGCGCTGCGGTGGCGGCCCTGAACGCCGATCTGCCGGCCCTGCGTCCGGCGGAACTCTCCCGGGTACTGGCGGCGGCCTCGCAATTCCCGCGCGCGTTTCTCGCGGACGCTGCGGCGTTGGGCACGACTTTGCTGACGGCGGCCGGTGATCGTGAATTGCGACCGGCATTCGGCGTCGATTCCCGTTCCCGCCACCGGGCCTCCGGAGCGGTGGAACTCGCGCTGATGGGGGTGGATTCGGTCCGCCAGGACGTCGACACGGCCGCGGACCTGCGAGCGGCGCTGGCACTGGGCGTGGGCCGGCATACGGCGGCGGCTTCGGCGGGCTTGCTGATCCCGGGCCCCTGAAGCGCGCCCGGAGGGGCGCGGGGCTGTATCGATGTGCGGCTCCGCCGCGCGGGCGCGAGCGACCACGATGGCCCCGCAGCCGGCGTACAGCCCGCACCCCCAACGGCGAACCACGGGACGCACTACGCTGGCCGACATGCAAGCAACCGCATACACCTACGACCCCGAAACCCGCAGCGGTCAGGTGCTTCTGGACGACGGCACCCCGGTCGCCTTCGACGCGGCGGCGTTCGACCGCGGCGGACTGCGGCTGCTGCGTCCGGGACAGCGGGTGCGGATCGAGACGGAGTCCGAGGGCGGCGCCCTCCGGATCACCCTCGTAACCCTTCAGACCCTCTAACCGCCCTTACACACGCCGCGGGCCGGGCTCCCCAGGGGAGTCCGGCCCGGCGCGTGAATGCCCTGGCGGCCTTACGACGTCGCCTTGCGGGCGGTGGTCTTCTTGGCGGTGGTCTTGCGGGCCGTCGACTTCTTCGCCGGGGCCTTCTTGGCGGTGACCTTCTTCGCCGGGGCCTTCTTCGCGGTCGTCTTCTTGGCGGCGGCCTTCGACGTGGTGGTCTTGGCGGTCGCCGTGGTCTTCTTGGCGGGAGCCTTCTTCGCCGTGGTCTTCTTCGCGGCGGCCGTGGTCTTCTTCGCCGCCGCCTTCTTCGCCGCGGTACCCGCGGTCTTCTTCGCCGCACCCGCCGTCTTCTTGGCGGCGGCCTTCTTGCCTGCGGCCTTCGCGATGGTGGGCGGCGGGCCGGACAGGCTGCCCTTCGGCGCCTTCTTGACCGCGACCTCGCCCCCGCGCGGGAGCTTCTTCGAGCCGCTCACCAGGTCCTTGAAGCCCTGACCGGCGCGGAAGCGCGGCACGGAGGTCTTCTTGACCCGAACCCGCTCGCCCGTCTGGGGGTTACGGGCGTAGCGGGCGGGGCGGTCCACCTTCTCGAAGGACCCGAAGCCGGTGACCGAGACCCGCTCGCCCGCGACGACCGCGCGGACGATGGCGTCCAGAACATGATCGACAGCGTCGGCGGCCTGCTGGCGGCCACCCAACTTGTCGGCAATCGCTTCTACGAGCTGCGCCTTGTTCACGTCTTCCCCTTCGGAGACATCGCCAGAACGAAAGTGTTCAAGCTTTTTCGCACGTTAGGCAGATATATACCGCAAATCAAACACGAAACGGGCTTATCACCCTCGTGCCGCAACGGACTCGGCTGTCTCGGACGGTTCAGCGGTCCTCTTCGGGGACCCGACCCGCGTCGAGATCCGCCGTGAACCGATCGAGCCGCCTTGCCGCGTCGGCGAGATCGTGCTTGGCCGCGGCCGTAATGACCAGCAGCTTCCGGGCCAGCGCCATCCGTACGCCCTCCGGGACTTGCAGTGCGCGCACCCTGGCGTGCGCTTCCTTGAGCTGGTTCGCGACCGCCGTATAGAGCTGGAGTTGGCCGTCGTGTTCCATGCACAGATTGTGCCATCTGGGGCGAGTTGTCGCCTGCGCAGGGTGCAACTACCGCCTCAAATGGCCTTCCAGGCACTTGCGGAAGACGCGAACACAGCACTCACCTACCCGGACAACGTCCTTCGTAACGTGGGAAGTTGAGCGGACCAGGGCAGAGTCGCAGGGCCGTTCGGGTGCAGACATGGCTGTACCCCCAATCGTGGCGATCGGGGGTACAGGCGGGGTGTTGGCGTGGCCGAAACCCGACCGTTCCGGGGCTCGGTCGGCGCCGGATCAGACCGGGAGCGTCCGCGGCTTGTAGGCGGGGCGCTCGGCCTCGTAGGCGGCGATCTCGTCCTCGTTCCGGAGGGTGATGGAGATGTCGTCCAGGCCGTTCAGCAGCCGCCAGCGGGAGTTCTCGTCCAGCTCGAAGGAGGCGGTGATGCCCTCGGCGCGCACCTCACGCGCCTCAAGGTCCACAGTGACCTCAGTAGTGGGGTCCTGCTCGGTCAGCTCCCACAGCGCGTCCACGATCTTCTGGTCCAGGACCACCGTGAGCAGGCCGTTCTTCAGCGAGTTGCCCCGGAAGATGTCGGCGAAGCGGGAGGAGATCACGGCCTTGAAGCCGTAGTTCTGGAGCGCCCAGACGGCGTGCTCGCGGGAGGAGCCGGTGCCGAAGTCGGGGCCGGCGACCAGGACCGTGGCGCCCTGCCGCTCGGGGCGGTTGAGGATGAACTCGGGGTCCTTGCGCCAGGCCTCGAAGAGCCCGTCCTCGAAGCCGTCCCGGGTGACCTTCTTGAGCCAGTGAGCAGGGATGATCTGGTCGGTGTCGACGTTGCTGCGGCGCAGCGGGACGGCCCGGCCGGTGTGGGTGGTGAAGGCTTCCATGATTCTCAGACTCCAGCGGGCGTGCGGTCGTCGGTCAGATCGGCCGGGGAGGCCAGGTGGCCCAGGACGGCGGTGGCCGCCGCGACCTGCGGCGACACCAGGTGGGTACGACCGCCCTTGCCCTGCCGGCCCTCGAAGTTGCGGTTGGAGGTGGACGCGGAGCGCTCGCCCGGGGCCAGCTGGTCGGGGTTCATGCCCAGGCACATCGAGCAGCCCGCGTGCCGCCATTCGGCGCCGGCCTCCTTGAAGACCACGTCCAGGCCCTCGGAGACGGCCTGGAGACCCACGCGCGCGGAGCCCGGGACGACCAGCATCCGTACGCCGTCGGCGACTTTGCGGCCCCGCAGGATGTCCGCGGCGGCGCGCAGGTCCTCGATGCGGCCGTTGGTGCAGGAGCCTACGAAGACGGTGTCGACGTTGATGGAGCGCAGCGGCTGTCCGGCCGCCAACCCCATGTACTCCAGGGCCTTTTCGGCGGCGAAGCGCTCCGAAGCGTCTTCGTACGAAGCCGGGTCGGGGACGTTCGCCGAAAGCGGCGCGCCCTGGCCGGGGTTGGTGCCCCAGGTGACGAACGGGGACAGCTCGTCGGCGTTGATGACGACCTCGGCGTCGAAGACGGCGTCCTCGTCCGTCCTCAGCGTCTTCCAGTACGCGACGGCCGCGTCCCAGTCGGCGCCCTCGGGGGCGTGCGGACGGCCCTTGAGGTACGCGAAGGTGGTCTCGTCGGGGGCGATCATGCCCGCCCGGGCGCCGGCCTCGATCGACATGTTGCAGATGGTCATCCGGGCCTCCATCGAGAGCTTCTCGATGGCGGAGCCGCGGTACTCCAGGACGTAGCCCTGGCCGCCGCCCGTACCGATCTTCGCGATGATCGCCAGGATCAGGTCCTTGGCGGTGACGCCGTCGGGCAGCTCGCCCTCGACGGTGATCGCCATGGTCTTGGGGCGGGCCATCGGCAGCGTCTGGGTGGCCAGCACGTGCTCGACCTGCGAGGTGCCGATGCCGAACGCCAGCGCGCCGAAGGCACCGTGCGTGGAGGTGTGCGAGTCGCCGCAGACGACGGTGGTGCCCGGCTGGGTCAGACCCAGCTGGGGGCCGACGACGTGGACGACGCCCTGCTCGACGTCGCCCAGCGGGTGCAGCCGCACCCCGAACTCGGCGCAGTTCTTGCGCAGGGTCTCCAGCTGGACGCGGGAGACGGGGTCGGCGATGGGCTTGTCGATGTCGAGGGTCGGGGTGTTGTGGTCCTCGGTCGCGATGGTGAGGTCGAGGCGGCGGACCGTACGGCCGTTCTTGCGGAGCCCGTCGAAGGCCTGGGGGCTGGTCACCTCGTGCAGCAGGTGCAGATCGATGTAGAGGAGGTCGGGCTCGCCCTCGGCGCGCCGGACGACGTGGTCGTCCCAGACCTTCTCCGCGAGTGTCCTACCCATCGCTTTCCCTCCGGCCGGCAAGCGTCCACCGACCCAACTAGAGATCTTGAGGAGCGGTGGCTGCCCTTCTCGGGCCCCTGAACGTCGTGATTCCGGGCGTCCACCGCCAGGCCCGTTGGTCTGCGGGCCGCTGTGTGATTCCAGGGTGGCGCGTTCCACCGAAAATTGAACTTGCGTTTCACAGAGTGAGACGTGAGTATCGTTGCATGGACAACAGTAGCGGCGTCGGCGTTCTGGACAAGGCGGCCCTCGTCCTGAGCGCTCTGGAGTCCGGTCCGGCCACCCTCGCGGGACTGGTCGGCGCGACCGGACTGGCACGACCCACGGCCCACCGCCTGGCCGTGGCCCTGGAACACCACCGCATGGTGGCACGCGACATGCAGGGCCGTTTCATTCTCGGCCCGCGCCTCGCGGAGCTTGCGGCCGCGGCGGGCGAGGACCGCCTGCTCGCGACGGCGGGCCCCGTGCTCACCCACCTGCGTGATGTCACCGGCGAGAGCGCGCAGCTCTACCGGCGCCAGGGTGACATGCGGATCTGTGTGGCCGCGGCGGAACGCCTGTCCGGCCTCAGGGACACGGTCCCGGTCGGCTCCACGCTGACGATGAAGGCGGGCTCCTCGGCGCAGATCCTGCTCGCCTGGGAGGAGCCCGAGCGCCTGCACCGGGGCTTGCAGGGCGCCCGCTTCACGGCGACGGCCCTGTCGGGCGTACGGCGGCGCGGCTGGGCCCAGTCCATCGGCGAGCGCGAGCCGGGCGTCGCGTCGGTCTCCGCGCCCGTGCGCGGCCCCTCCAACCGCGTGGTGGCCGCCGTCTCCGTCTCGGGCCCCATCGAGCGCCTGACCCGCCACCCGGGCCGCATGCATGCCCAGGCGGTCATCGACGCGGCGGCCCGCCTCTCGGAGGCCCTGCGCCGCTCGGGCTGAGAACAGAGGAAGACCCCGCCCGGGAAGGGCCGCCTCAACGCCGCGGCAGGCTCTTCCCAAGGGCGGGGCAGCCAACCTGAAGGGGCGCGGGGAACCGCGCGAGTACCGCCCACGGGCCCGCACCCGCGTGGCGCCGGACGCCCCACGGCGGTCAGGCGCCCGTACCCTCCCTCGACCGGTGAGCGAACCGGTCCTTCGCATACCGGCCCCGCTTCTCCAACGGCACCTGCCCATGCGCGGCGGCCAGCCCGAACGCCGGCATGTCCCCGTAGATCGCCTCGTACGACCCCTCCGGCACGACATACGTCTCGTGCCAGATCCCGACCTGCCCCCGCAGCCTGCCGCCCCGCTCCCTGCGGTTGATCGCGGCCCACGCCTTGTGATGGAAGGCGTCCGGCGCGGTCGCGTAGGCGTACAGCTTGTCCTTGGACTCCCAGTACTGCACGACGTAGTACGTACGCGGTGACGCGGTCAGCAGCACCTTGGCGAGCAGCCCCCGTCCGGGGTCCTTCTCCAGTTCCCGCAGCATGCGGAACATCGCGAGCATCACCGGCAGCCAGAGGTGCACCGCCCGGAAGCGGTTGATGCGCATGCCGATCAGCAGGACGACGACCTCGCCCTTCGCGTCGGCGGTCGTACGGGACACCATGGCTTCCCCCTCGTCGGTGAGCGGCACTATCCAATCGCCCGGTGTTTGGATAGTGCCGTTATCCAAGAAGGAGCGCAAGACATGCGGCTTGCCGAGCTGAGCAGACGCAGCGGTGTGGCCACCGCGACGATCAAGTACTACCTGCGCGAAGGGCTGTTGCCGCCGGGCCGCCAGGTGAACGCGACGACGGCCGACTACGACGAGACACACCTGCGCCGGCTGCGGCTGGTCCGCGCGATGATCCAGGTGGGCCGGCTCCCGGTGGCGACGGTCCGCGAGGTGCTCGGGCACGTCGACGACGACTCGCTGGGCCGCACGATCCGGCTCGGCGCGGCCCTGTGGGCGCTGCCCCAGGTCCCGGAGCCGGACGAGGACGACGAGTTCGTGCGGGCCGCGCACCGGGCGGCGGGCGAGCTGCTGGACAGGCTCGGCTGGTCGAACGCGCGGCTGCTGACGACCATCTCCCCCGCGTACCGCTCGCTGGTGGTGGCGGTGGCCGCGTTCCGCCGGCTCGGCTACGACTGGGACGCCGAACTGCTCGTGTCCTACGCGAAGTTGATGCATGAGGCCGCCAAGCTCGACTTGGACTTCGTGGAGACGCATCCGTCGGAGGCGGAGAAGGTGGAGACGGCGGTGCTCGGCGCGGTCCTGGTGGAGCCGATGCTCCAGGCCCTGCACCGGCTGGCCCAGGAGGAGGAGTCGGCGCGGCGCTACGGCTTCGAGTGAGCGCGAGGGGGCGGGCGAGGGCGGGAACGGCGAAGGCCCTCCACCGAGGTGGAGGGCCTTCCCTGTGCGTACCCCCGACCGGATTCGAACCGGCGCTACCGCCTTGAGAGGGCGGCGTGCTAGGCCGCTACACAACGGGGGCATGGACTCTGCGTTTCCGCAGGTCCGAGCTGGTCTACCTGGACTCGAACCAAGACTAACTGAACCAGAATCAGTCGTGCTGCCAATTACACCATAGACCAATGATGGTTTAGACCAGTCAGTACCCCCGACCGGATTCGAACCGGCGCTACCGCCTTGAGAGGGCGGCGTGCTAGGCCGCTACACAACGGGGGCCCTAGCGATCCCGACGAGATCGGGATCAGTACCCCCGACCGGATTCGAACCGGCGCTACTGCCTTGAGAGGGCAGCGTGCTAGGCCGCTACACAACGGGGGCTTTGCAGATAAGCTCTGCGAGCTGGCCTACCTGGACTCGAACCAAGACTAACTGAACCAGAATCAGTCGTGCTGCCAATTACACCATAGGCCACTGGAACTCAAGCCCCTACGGGGTTCTCGTTCTAGCTTGCTCCTCGGGGCTCCGGCCTTCCGGCCCGCTCCCCTCGGCGCAGGAAGAACATTACCTGAAGGTGGACGGGGCTCCAAAACGGGTATCCACGCGGACGAGCGCCGGGAGTTCGGCGAGGGTCGAGATCCGGTGCGCCACGACCTGCCCGGCGGCCCGCGCGTAGGCCGCCCCGCGGTCGATCCACACCGACAGCAGCCCGGCCTCGGCGGCGCCCCGCCCGTCGATCTCGGGGTGGTCGCCGACGTACGCCACCTCGTGCGGGGGCAGCCCCAGCGCCTCGCAGGACGCCAGGAAGGCGCCCGCCTCCGGCTTGGAGACGCCCAGCTCGGCGGCGCACAGCACGGACTCGAAGCGGTGGAGCAGGCCGAGGGTGCGCAGCTTGTGCTCCTGGACCGTGATGCTGGAGTTGGACAGCACCGCGTGCCGGTGGCTGGCCGCGAGGGCCTCCAGGGCGGGCAGGACGTCCGGGAAGACGCTCCAGGCGGCCTCGTAGTGCCCGACGTACCGCCCGAACCAGTCGTCGGCCTCCGCGTCGCTCAGATCCTTGTCCAGGAAGACCCGGACCCGGTCGCGCCGCTGGTCCTGGAAGGTGGTCTCGCCGGCCGCGTAGCGCGCCCACTGCCGTTCGGTGATCTCCCGCCACCGGACCAGCGCGGCCTCCGCGCTGCCGTAGCCGGCGAGCAGCCCCTCCGCCACGAGATGGGCGCGCATGCCCTCCCGGTCGGCGGTCGTGTAGTCGAAGAGGGTGTCGTCCACGTCCCAGACCACGGCTCTGATCGTCATGGAACCGACCGTACCGCCCCACCGGCCGGAGCGTGGGAGCGTTGGTCGTCAGACGCTCGTCAGCCCAGGTCGGAGGCGGGGTCGGAGGGGTCAGGGGCCACGAAGAAGTCCGTCAGGAAGCAGGTGACCTCGCCCGACGCCGAGCGGCCCGTCCAGGTGGGATAGCAGCCGTCGCCCCAGCCGGAGGTGAACGCGGCCAGGGTGTGTCCGCCGGTGGTGGAGGTGACCAGGTGCGGCCCCGGCGACCAGTCGCTGTTCTCGAACGCGTCCCACAGCGGCCCCTCCTCCTCCTGGGTCTCCGGGAACGCCTCCTCGGCCGAGGCGTCGTAGAAGCAGCCCGCGCCGGCGTCGACGCCGTACCCGAAGAACTCGTCGCCCTTGAGTTCGGCGAGGTCCTGGCCGGGGAGCAGGGCCAGTTCCCAGGTGACGGCCGGCTCGTCGCGGATGACGAGGCGGGCGGCGGCCACCCGCAGGTGGGGACGGTCGGACGGGGGCTCGCCGGGCCGGGTGAGGGTGGCGACGGCCGCTTCGACGCGGTAACGGCCGGGCGCGACGGTGGCCGTGAAGGGCTCGATGTCGCCGCTGCCGAGGTAGACGAACGGGTCACTGGCGACGACCCGGCCGGTGGGGAGGTCCAGCTCGCCGCCGTCGGCCACATGGATCACGCCCGTGGTCCCGGACTCGTAGCTGAACGTGCTGCCCGGGGTGAACAGCCAGGTGTAGTCCCGCGGACTCATCGGCATGACGGCGCCCTTCTCGATCTCGCTCGCTGTGTGAGGCGAGACACTAGTGCGACCCACTGACAGGTATGCCGGCGGGGCGGCGGCCGAACGGCCACCGCCCCTCGGGGACGCGCGCTTACGCCGTCAGCCTGGCCAGCGCCGCGTCGACACGGGCCAGCGTCTTCTCCTTGCCCAGGACCTCCAGGGACTCGAAGAGCGGCAGCCCGACGGTGCGGCCGGTGACGGCCACGCGGACCGGGGCCTGGGCCTTGCCGAGCTTGAGGCCGTGCGCCTCACCGGCGGCCAGGACGGCCTCCTTGAGCGACTCGGCCGAGGTCCAGTCCGCCGCCTCCAGCTTCTCGCGGGCGGTGCGCAGCAGGGCGTCGGAGCCCTCCTTCATCGCCTTGGCCCACGAGGCCTCGTCGAAGACCGGCTCCGGCAGGAACAGGAAGTCGACGTTGTCGGTGATCTCGGACAGGACCTTCACACGGGTCTGGGCGTGCGGGGCGATCGCCTGCCACTTGGCCTCGTCGAAGTCCTCCGGCGCCCAGGGCGCGAACGGGGCCTTCAGCCACGGGCGGCAGCGCTCGGTGAACTCCTTCACATCCAGCATGCGGATGTGGTCGGCGTTGATCGCCTCGCACTTCTTCAGGTCGAAGCGCGCCGGGTTGGGGTTCACGTCGGCGATGTCGAAGGCCTGGACCATCTCCTCGATCGTGAAGATGTCCTGGTCCGCGGAGAGCGACCAGCCCAGCAGGGACAGGTAGTTGAGCAGGCCCTCGGGCAGGAAGCCCTGCTCGCGGTAGAGGTTGAGGGACGACTGCGGGTCGCGCTTGGAGAGCTTCTTGTTGCCCTCGCCCATCACGTACGGCAGGTGACCGAAGGCCGGGATCTGCCGGGCGATGCCCAGCTCGATCAGCGCCTTGTAGAGCGCGATCTGGCGCGGGGTGGAGGAGAGCAGGTCCTCGCCGCGCAGGACGTGGGTGATCTCCATCAGGGCGTCGTCGACCGGGTTCACCAGCGTGTACAGCGGAGCGCCGTTCGCGCGGACGATGCCGTAGTCGGGCACGTTCTCCGGCGTGAAGGTCAGCTCGCCGCGGACCAGGTCGGTGAAGGTGATGGTCTCGTCGGGCATCCGGAAGCGGACGATCGGGGTGCGACCCTGCGCCTGGTACTCCTCGACCTGCTCGGCACTCAGGTCGCGGCAGTGGCCGTCGTAGCCGGAGGGCCTGCCGGCGGCGCGGGCGGCCTCGCGGCGGGTGTCCAGCTCCTCCTGGGAGCAGTAGCAGTGGTAGGCGTGACCGCCGTCGAGGAGCTTCTGGGCGACGTCGGCGTAGATGTCCATGCGCTGCGACTGGCGGTACGGCGCGTGCGGGCCGCCGACCTCGGGGCCCTCGTCCCAGTCGAAGCCGAGCCAGCGCATCGCGTCGAGCAGCTGGTTGTACGACTCCTCCGAGTCGCGGGCCGCGTCGGTGTCCTCGATGCGGAAGACCAGGGTGCCCTGGTGGTGCCGGGCGAACGCCCAGTTGAACAGGGCGGTGCGGACCAGGCCCACGTGGGGGTTACCGGTGGGTGAGGGGCAGAAACGGACGCGTACGGAGCCGGGTGCGCTAGCCACGCTTGACAACCTTGTTGGTGAGAGTGCCGATGCCTTCGATGGTGACGGCGACCTCGTCGCCGACGCTGAGGGGGCCGACCCCCGCGGGGGTGCCGGTGAGGATCACGTCGCCGGGGAGCAGCGTCATGGCCTCGGAGATGTTGACGATCAGGTCCTCGATGGGGTGGATCATCTCGCTCGTGCGGCCCAGCTGACGTTGTTCGCCGTTGACCGTGAGCTGGATGGTGAGGTCGTTCGCGGCGTCCACGGAGAGGTCCGTCTCCACCCAGGGGCCGAGCGGGCAGGAGGTGTCGAAGCCCTTGGCCCGGGCCCACTGCTTCTCGCGCTTCTGCACGTCGCGGGCGGTGATGTCGTTGGCGCAGGTGTAGCCGAAGATCACGTCCTTGACGCGGTCGCGCGGGACCTCGCGGCACAACCGGCCGATGACGACGGCCAGCTCGGCCTCGTGGTGCAGTTCCTGGGAGAACGACGGGTACTGGATGTCGTCGCCGGGGCCGATCACGGAGGTGGACGGCTTGAAGAAGGCGAACGGCGCCTCGGGCACCTCGTTGCCCAGTTCGCGGGCGTGCTTGGCGTAGTTGCGGCCGAACGCCACGACCTTGTTGGGGAGCACCGGCGGGAGCAGCCTGACCTTGCTCACCGGCACCTTGGTCCCGGACAGCTCGTAGTCCGCGAACGGGATGCCCTTGATGATGTCGAGGACGAGTTCGTCCTGCTTGTCGCCCTCGACCGCGCCGAAGGCTACGTTCCCGTCGATGGAGAACCTGGCGATGCGCACGGGATCCTTGCGCCCCTCACTGAGAACCGGCGTACTGACGCCTCAGGTTATCGGAGCTGGCCGAAGTTGTTCGCTTCCGGGGGCATCGCCGCAGGTCAGAGGCGGGTCACCGGGGTGCGCTCCGTCACGGCCCCGGTACCGCGTCCGCCGGAGGGCGCGGAAAAGCGGGCGCGGGGGGGGGGGGGGGGGGGGGGGGGGGGGGGGGGGGGGGGGGGGGGGGGGGGGGGGGGGGGGGGGGGGGGGGGGGGGGGGGGGGGGGGGGGG
>NZ_JBVHWM010000034.1:74100-93860 GCF_055564375.1 Streptomyces sp. NPDC029138 | reverse complement strand
ACGACGTCGCCCGCGACCTCACCAACTGGATGGCCGCCCGCGACTTCCCCGAACGGCCAACCAGGCAGGTCACCGACTTCTAAAACACGGCCTAGTAGGTCAGCCCGTGGCCGATCGGGTACAGCACCCGCGCCGGGTCGTCCGCCCGCTGCACCGGTACCGGCAGCTTCCCGCGCGGTCTCACCCGGCCCGCGATCACCCGTGCGGCGGCGCGCAGTTCGACGTCCGTCCAGCAGTACGTGGCCAGGCAGGCCCGGACGGAGGGGAGCTGCGCGATGTCGTACGGGTTGCGGACGGCCAGGGCGACCACCGGCCTGCCCGTGGCCAGCAGGCGGTCCACCAGGGTGCGCTGGGTGCTGGACGCCGTCACGTTGTACGTGGCCACGATCACCGCGTCCGCGTCCCGCGCGGCCGTGACCGCCTGGTCGATGGCCGTGGCGGAGGGCGTGGTGCCGGTGGACAGGGCCGTGGCGGTGAAGCCCAGTTCGGTGAGGGCGGCGGCCAGGACACCGGTGGGCGGGCCGGTGGTGCCGGACGGGGACGCCGGGTCGGCGCCGACGACCAGGAGCCTGCGCCGCGTGCGGCGGTCGAGGGGCAGCGTGGCGTCCTCGTTGACCAGCAGGGTGGTGGTGCGTTCGGCGATGCGGTCGGCCGTGGCCAGATGGGCCTTGGTGCCGACCGTGCGGTCGACGGCCGCCCGGTCGGCCCAGGGCCGGTCGAAGAGCCCGCGCCGGGCCTTCAGGCGAAGGATGCGCAGGATCGATTCGTCCAGGCGGGCCTCGGTCAGCTCGCCCTCCCGTACGGCCTTCAGCACCGCGTTCCAGGCCACGTCCAGCGACGGCGGGTTGAGCAGCTGGTCCACGCCCGCCTTCAGCGCGAGCACCGGCACCCGGTCGTCGCCGTACTTGGTGCGCACGCCCTGCATGCCGAGCGAGTCGGTGATCACGACACCGTCGTAGCCGAGTTCCTCGCGCAGGATGCCGGTGAGGATCGGGCGGGAGAGGGTCGCAGGGTCGCCGGAGTCGTCCAGGGCCGGGAACTGGATGTGCGCCGTCATGATCGAGTCGATGCCCGCCCGGATCGCGGCCCGGAAGGGCACGGCGTCCAGCTCCTCCCACAGTTCGCGGCTGTGGGTGATGACCGGGAAGCCGTAGTGGCTGTCGACGGCGGTGTCCCCGTGGCCCGGGAAGTGCTTGGCGGTCGCGGCGACACCCGCGCCCTGATACCCCTTCACCTCGGCGGCGACCAGTTCGGCGACGGCCTCCGGGTCGGCGCCGAAGGAGCGGACGCCGATGACCGGGTTGGCCGGGTTGACGTTCACGTCGGCGTCGGGGGAGTAGTCCTGGTTGACGCCCATCGCGCGCAGCTCGGTGCCGGAGACGCGGCCGAGGGTGCGGGCGTCGGAGCGGGAGCCGCCCGCGCCGATCGCCATCGCGCCGGGGAAGAGGGTGGCGGGCTTGCCGATCCGGCACACCGCGCCGTGCTCCTGGTCGGTGGCGATGAGCACCGGCAGGCCGCGCGGCTGGTCCAGCGAGGCACGCTGGATGCCGTTGGACAGGTCGGCGATCTGGTGCGGGTCGCGGGTGTTGTGCGCCCAGGCGAAGTAGATGATGCCGCCGACCCGGTACTCGGCGATCAGATCGGCGGCGGTGCGGACGCCGATCTCCTTGAGGTTGGCGTCGATGTCCGCCTGGTCGGGTGCGGTGGCGGAGTGGCCGTAGACCCGCATCACGAAGAGCTGGCCGACCTTCTCTTCCAGCGTCATGCGGGAGATGAGGGCGCGCAGCCGGCGGTCGTCGGGGATGGCGGCGTGGGCGGTCGTCGGTACGGTCAGCGCGGCGGTGAGGCCCGCGCTCGCGGCGAGGACGGCGCGTCTGGACGGCCGTGCGGTGCGTCTGCCCGCGCTCGCGGAGCTCTCCGTGCCTGCCGTGCCGCTGTCGCTTCCCGTGCCGGTGCCGCTTCCCGTGCTGGTGTGGTGCACGTGCGCTCCTTCCAGAGGAGAACCGCTGAAGGAAACTTCCGAGGAGTCACCAATATCCGGGAAGTTTCTTTCCGTCAAGGGAATGCACAGTAACCAGGGAGGGGCCGCCGACCGCGCATTCGCGGGGGCGCGTCCAGCCCCTGGACGTCCGTGACCACGGGCCGGACGACCCGTCACCATCGCGTCGTGATGTCCATCGCCGTGACCGCGCTGCGCACGCCCGGCCTCACGTACGACGACCCCGGCTGCGTACGCGAGACGTTCCCCGGCTTCCACGAGGCCTTCGCGGCCCTGCCCGCCGCCGGCTGAGGCACCGGCCGTTCACTGGACCAGGGGACGCGGGCCGTAGAGGATCACCGGCATGACCACACGCGCGTACCTGATCCTGCACGGCTGGCAGAACCACCGCCCGCCGGAGCACTGGCAGCACTGGCTCGCCGGCCGGCTCACCGCCCTCGGCCACCGGGTCGGCTACCCGCAGCTGCCCGACGCCGACGACCCCGACCTGGACGTCTGGCTCGGCGAACTCGCCCGCCACCTGGAGGAGTTGGACGGCCCCGGCGAGCGGGTCGTGGTGGCCCACAGCCTGTCCGCCGTGCTGTGGCTGCACGCCGCCGCCCGGCGCATGGAGCAGCAGCGGTACGCGGACCGGGTGCTGCTCGTCTCCCCGCCGTCCGGTTCCGTCCTCGCCCGGCACCCGGAGGTGGCCGCGTTCGTCCCGCCCGCACTCGACTTCGCGCTGCCCGGGCCGACGCGGCTGGTCGCGGGCGACGACGACCCGTACTGCCCCGAGGGCGCGGGCACGGTCTTCGCCGAGCCGCTCGGCATCCCCGCCGACGTCCTGCCCGGCGCCGCCCACCTCAACCCGGACTCCGGGTACGGCTCCTGGCCGGCGGTCCTGGACTGGTGCGTCAGCGGCACCGCACCCCTCACGGTGCGTCCGGCACCGCGCTAGCCCCGTCCCGCAGTTCGGGCGTGGTCGTCGCGACGGCCGCCACCGCCAGCACACACAGCAGGCCGCCGCTGATCAGGGCGGTCGTGCCCGAGGTCCAGCCGGCGAGCAGACCACCGCGCGCGTTGCCGAGGCTGGGACCCGCCTGGCCGACGATCTGCTCGGCCGCCGTGACCCGGCCGAGCAACGCGTCCGGGGTACGGGTCTGCACGATCGTGGAGCGGGAGACCACCGCCGTGGCGTCCGCCGCGCCGGCCAGCGCGAGCAGGGCCAGGCCGAGCCAGGGGCTGGTGGACAGGCCGAACAGCACCAGGGCCGCGCCCCAGGTGGCCGACGCGCACAGCATCACCGGGCCCGGCCGGGCGAGCCGGGTCAGCGGGCCGGACAGCGCGGTCGCGGCCACCCCGCCCACCGCCAGCGCCGACAGGAACAGTCCGAGGGTGCGTGGATCGTCCCCGAACCGCTCGGCGTTCACCAGCGGGAACAGGCTCACCGGGAACGAGAGCACGGTGGCGGCGAGGTCGGTGACCAGCGCGCCCCGCACCACCCGATGCCCGGCCAGGAACCGCAGCCCGTCCAGCACCCCGTGCAGCCCGGCCCGCGACGGCTCGCCCTGCGGCGGCAACGCCGGCAACCCACGGGCGCCGTAGAAGGCGAGGCCGAAGCTGAGGGCGTCCAGCAGATAGCAGACGCCGATGCCGAACCAGCCCAGCAGCAGCCCGGCCAGGGCGGGGCCGAGCAGCATCATCGACTGACCGGTGACCTGCTGGAGCGCCAGCCCGGCGGCCACCTGCTCCTTGGACAGCAGCCGTGGGACGAACACCCCGGCGGCCGGGGCGCCGAGCGCGCCGAAGCCCGACTGCACGGCGACGAGCAGCAGCACGACCGCCGGCGGCACATGCCCGGTGAAGCCCTGCACGGCCAGCAGCAGCGAGCAGGCCGCCTGGCCGACGGTCGCCGCGAGGAAGATCCGGCGCCGGTCGGCCCGGTCCACCCACGCCCCGGCGAACAGCCCGAACACCACCAGCGGCAGCGCCTGCGCCAGCCCGACGGCGCCGGTCCACGCGGTGCTGCGGGTCTGGTCCCAGACCTGGTACATGACCGTCACCATGGTCATGGACCCGCCGAGCACGGACACGGTCCGGCCGATCAGCAGCCGCCGGAAGACGGGTGAGGTGCGCAGGGGCCGTACGTCGACGAGCGAGCGGGTGAGGCTCATGAGCGGGAGCGGGCGCACGGCCCTGGTGGCTGGATCACCGGGGGAGGCTAACCGGGCGCCGACGACCCGGCCAGCGAATTAGCCGGCGGGCAGTGGCTCGCCGGGGGTGGACCGGCTGCGGGGTGGACTAGGCCGCTTCGCCCAGCATCCTCAGCAGATGCTCGCGGCCGGCACCGAGCAGACCGGGAAGCGGCGCGGCCCCCTCGTACCAGCGCTTCTCGTACTCCCAGCACAGCCAGCCGTCCCAGTGGTGGCGGGACAGCACGTCCACGCACTCGGTGAGCGGCAGCACCCCGGTGCCGAGCGGCAGCGGGGCGGTGTCCTCGGCGGAGACGATGTCCTTGACCTGGACGTAGCCCAGGTGCGGGGCGAGGGCCGCGTAGGTGTCCGACGGCTGCTCGCCGCCCAGCCAGGTGTGCATCACGTCCCACAACGCGCCCACGTGCCGGTGCCCGACCGGGCCGAGGATCCGGATCGCGTCGGCGCCGGTGCGGTGCGAGTCGTGGGTCTCCAGCAGGATGCGCACGCCCAGCGCGGCGGCGTCCTCGGCGGCGGTGCCGAGCCGCCGCGCTGCCACCGCGTCCGACTCCTCGCGGGGCCGGTCCGGGTCGGCGCCGGGGAAGACCCGGACGAAGGGCGCGCCCAGGTCGTGGGCCAGCCGGAGGAGGTCCCGGATCTCCGCCAGCACGGGCGCGTCCTCGCCCGGGGCGGCGACGCGCGCGTACCCGGCGAGGCCCAGCGCCTCGACCCCGGCGTTCCGGAACAGGGCCGCCGTCTCGGCGCGTTCGGCGGGTGTCAGGCCCGGGTGCACCGGCTCCTCGGGATGGGCGCGCAGCTCGACACCGTGGTAGCCGTGCGTGGTCGCGAGCGCGAGGACCTCCGGGACGGGCAGGCCGGGGACACCGAGAGTGGAGAACGCCAGCTTCATGGGCAGGGACCCTACTAGCCCTGCCCGCCACTCGCTTGGTCCCACAGCGCGAGCCGCCGCTCTCGGCCGACTGCTACCCGAAATCCCGTGCACCACTCACCTGACGCGGGAAGCGGGAGCGGCCGGTCCTGGCCGACTGGGGCGTGGCCGGCGGAGGCGGTGGGGCTGTTCGGCGTTGTCAGGGACCCGGTGTGTCGTTCGCCTGGTTGGGGCGGGGTGAGCGCCGGTCCTGGCCGACTGGGGCGTGGCTGGGGGAAGTGGTGGGGCTGTTCGGGGTTGTTCAGGGGCCCGGTGTGTCGTTCGCCTGGTTGGGGCGGGGTGAGCGCCGGTCTTGGCCGACTGGGGCGTGGCTGGCGGGAGCGGTGGGGGTGTTCGGCGTAGTGCGGGGACCCGGTGCGTTGTTCGCCGGGTTCGGGCGGGGTGAGCGGCCGTTATTGGCCGACTGGGGCGTGGCCGGCGGAAGTGGTGGGGCTGCTCGGGGTTGTTCACAGACCCGGTGCGTCGTTCGCCTGGTTCGGGGGGCGCCGGTTCTGGCCGACTGGGGCGTGGCTGGCGGAGGCGGTGGGGCTGTTCGGCGTTGTCAGGGACCCGGTGCGTCGTTCGCCTGGTTGGGGCGGGGTGAGCGCTGGTCCTGGCCGACTGGGGCGTGGCTGGCGGAGGCGGTGGGGCTGTTCGGCGTTGTCAGCGACCCGGTGCGTCGTTCGCCTGGTTGGGGCGGGGTGAGCGCCGGTCCTGGCCGACTGGGGCGTGGCTGGGGGAAGCGGTGGGGCTGTTCGGCGTAGTTCGGGAGTCTGTGCGTCACTCGCCCGGGCCGCGCAGTGCGAGTCGCCAGTCCTGGCCGAGCAGGTCTCTGCCGAAGGAGCGGTGGGGCCGCTCGGCGACCAGGGTGAAGCCGTGCCGCTGGTAGAGGCGGCGGGCGCTGCCGAGCACGTCGTTGGTCCACAGCACCAGGTCCCGGTAGCCGGCCCCACGGGCGAAGTCGATCACCGCCCGCACCAGCCGGTCGCCGATGCCGTACCCGCGTGCCTCGGGCTCCACGAGCAGCAGCCGCAGCCGCGCGGTGCCGGGCGCGTCGTCCCGCACGCACATCACGCAGCCCACGGGCCGCCCGGCCAGTTCGGCGATCCACACCCGCTCCAGATGCGGATCGTGATCCTCCGCGTAGTCGGCGACGATCCGGGCGACGAGCCCCTCGTACTCGGCGTTCCACCCGAACTCCGCCGCGTACAGCGCGCCGTTGCGCTGCACGATCCACCCCAGCTCACCGGCCTGCGGCTCCCGCAACACCACGTCCGCGGCCTGCTTCTCCCCACCCAGGATGTCCTGAATGGTCCGCATGGCCTCGGCGAGCCGGGCCCGGTCCGCCGGAGCGACGCCGTCGAGCAGCGCCCCAACCGACTCCCGGGCCCGCTCGTCCAGCAGCGCGGCGGTCTCGCGCCCGCGCGCGGTCAGCGTGATGCGGCGCCGCCGCGGATCGTCCCGCGACGGCTCCCGCCCGATCAGCCCGCCCTCCTCGAACCGGTTCAGAATCCGGCTCAGATACCCGGCGTCGAGCCCGAGCCCACCGCGCAGATCGGCCGCGTCCAGGTGCGGCGCCTGCGCGAGTTCGTACAGCACGCGGGCCTCGGTCAGGGTGTACGGCGCGTACAGATGGCGCTCGTAGTCGAGGGCACCGATCACACCCGTGTAGAACCGGTTGAAAGCGCGGACGTCCTGGACGGTCATGATCGCCCCCGGATGCTTGACTCAGTCAGAGATCCTGCTCCTCCGAGCCTAGGCCGCCCGCGCCCCACCGTCCACGCCTACGACCGTTCGGCCGGCCGGTACACGTTCACCTGCGCCCCGGTCTTCGCGGTGACCGACGACACCAGCTCCCAGCTGCGCAGCCCCCCGTCGGCCGGGAAGATCGACTTGCCGCCGCCGAGCAGCACGGGCATGACGATGAGCTGCAACTCGTCCACCAGCCCCGCCGCGATCAGCGCCCGCACCAGCGTGGGACTGCCCATCATCGCCAGATCCCCGCCCTCGGCGGCCCGCAGCTCCCGCACCTTGTCGAGGGCCTGCGCCCCCGGAATCCGCACGGTGTTCTCCCAGCTCAGGTCGTCCTCGTCGAGCGTGTCGGAAACGACGTACTTCTTCATGGAGTTCAGCCGGTCGGCGAACGGATCCCCCGCCCGCTCCGGCCACGCGGCGGCCATCGTCAGATACGTCCGCCGCCCGTACAGCAGCGCCTCGGCCTTCTCCAGCCCCGCGGCGAAGGCCCCGCCCACCACCTCCGGATCGAAGAACGGATGCGACCACCCACCGTGCGCGAACCCCCCGTCGGTGTCCTCCTCGGGCCCACCCGGGGCCTGCACAACTCCGTCAAGACTGATGAACGCACTGACGACGACACGCATGGGTCTGCTCCTTGTCAGGGGTGGTGCGATGGCGGTCTACGGCACTGAAGACCGCCCGCACCCCGAAAACTCATCGGTACTGTCCAGAAAACGGCAGCCCAGCCAACCTGGGGGCGCGGGGCTGTGTCGATACGCGGCGCCGCCCTACTCCCGCGGCACTCCGGAGGACCCCCGTACCATCAACTCCCCCCGCACCGAAGCGATCCCCCCGGGCGGCGGTTCCTCCCGCCCCATCGCGACGCGCCCGGCCCGCGCCCCCGCCTCCGACAACGGCAACCGCACCGTCGTCAGGGCCGGCACCGTGTCGACGCTGAACGGCAGGTCGTCGAAGCCGGCCACCGAGACGTCCTCGGGAATCCGCAGCCCCGACTCCCGCAGCGCGGCGCAGGCGCCGAGGGCGACGGAGTCGTTCGCGGCCACGATCGCCGTCAACGAGGGATCGCGGCGCAGCAGCTCCAGCGTCGCCTCGTAACCGGACCGGCGGTCATAGCGGCCGTGGACCGTCCAGCGCGGGTCCTCCTCGATGCCCGCCGCCGCGAGCGCCGCGCGGTGGCCCTCCAGGCGGTGCCGGGTGGTCGTACGTTCCTCGGGGCCGGCGATGTAGCCGAGCCGGCGGTGGCCGAGGCCGAGGAGGTGGTCGGTCAGCGCGCGGGCGCCACCCCGGTTGTCGAAGGTCAGCGCGACGGCCTGGGTGTCCGGCGCCGGCGGGCGCCCGCACAGCACCACCCGGGTCCCGGCCTCCGCCAGCTTGCGCAGCTTGGCCGCGACCGCCGCCGCGTGCGGCGCGTCCTCCACGGCCCCGCCGGTCAGCACGACGGCCGCGGCCCGCTGCCGCTGGAGCAGGGTCAGATAGGTCAGCTCGCGCTCGGGGGAGCCGCCGGTGTTGCAGACGACCGCCAGGCGTTCCCCGCCCGCGCGTCCGCCCGGCCCGCCGATCTCCGCCTGGATCGCGCTCGCCATGATCCCGAAGAACGGGTCGGCGATGTCGTTGACGAGGATGCCGACCAGGTCGGAGGTGGCCGCGGCGAGCGCGCTGGCGGGTCCGTTGAGGACGTAGTCCAGCTCGTCCACCGCCCGCAGCACCCGCTCGCGGGTGGACGCGGCGACCGGGTAGTTGCCGTTCAGCACGCGCGACACCGTCGCGGGGGAGACCTGGGCGCGGGCCGCCACGTCCGCCAGGGTCACCGTCATCTCGTCGTCCTCCGGTCACGCGTCGTCTGGTACGCCCTCGTAGACAGCCAGGCGTGCGTCCTGGTTCCGAGCAGACCTTAAGGCCACGGCCCCCGGTTGTTCGCCCCCTCGAACAACTCGAAGCGGACACGGTCTTGTACAGACCACTTCCAGAGGCTAGCTTCTCCTCATGTAGAAAGCGCTTGCTATCCGATGGCTGAATTGCCTGCTCCACCGGCCCACGAAGGGGACTCACGTGACACGCAAGACGGTGCGTATCGCCATGAACGGCGTGACCGGGCGCATGGGCTACCGCCAGCACCTCGTCCGGTCGATCCTCGCCCTGCGCGACCAGGGCGGCCTCGACCTCGGCGACGGCACCGTGCTCTGGCCCGAACCGATCCTGCTCGGCCGCCGCGAGCACGCCCTGCGGGAGATCGCCGAGCGGCACGGCCTGGACCAGGTCTCCACCGACGTGGACGCCGTCCTCGCCGATCCGTCCGTCGACATCTACTTCGACTCCCAGGTCACCTCAGCGCGCGAGGAGGCCCTCACGAAGGCGATCGCGGCCGGCAAGCACGTCTACACCGAGAAGCCCACCGCCACCGGCCTCGACGGGGCACTCGCCCTCGCCCGCCTCGCCCACGAGAAGGGCGTCAAGCACGGCGTCGTCCAGGACAAGATCTTCCTGCCGGGCCTGCTGAAGCTGAAGCGCCTCATCGACGGCGGCTTCTTCGGCCGCGTCCTGTCCGTGCGCGGCGAGTTCGGCTACTGGGTCTTCGAGGGCGACTGGCAGCCCGCCCAGCGCCCCTCCTGGAACTACCGCGCCGAGGACGGCGGTGGCATCGTCGTCGACATGTTCCCGCACTGGGAATACGTCCTGCACGAGCTGTTCGGCCGGGTCACCTCCGTCCAGGCCCTCGCGGCCACCCACATCCCGCAGCGCTGGGACGAGAACGGCAAGCCCTACGACGCCACCGCCGACGACGCCGCCTACGGCATCTTCGAACTGGAGGGCGGCGCCGTCGCCCAGATCAACTCCTCCTGGGCGGTCCGCGTGCACCGCGACGAACTGGTCGAGTTCCAGGTCGACGGCACCGAGGGCTCGGCCGTCGCCGGCCTGCGCGGATGCCGCGTCCAGCACCGCAGCGCCACCCCCAAGCCCGTGTGGAACCCGGACATCCCCGCCACCGAGGTCTTCCGCGACCAGTGGCAGGAGGTGCCCGACAACGCCGAGTTCGACAACGGCTTCAAGGCCCAGTGGGAGCTGTTCCTCAAGCACGTCTACGCCGACGCCCCCTACCACTGGGACCTGCTGGCCGGCGCCCGAGGCGTGCAACTCGCCGAACTGGGCCTGAGGTCCTCCGCCGAGGGCCGCCGCATCGACGTACCGGAGATCTCCCTGTGACCGTCCGACTCCCCGCGGCGGACGGCACCCTGCGCACCTACGAGCCGCGCACCGCACCCCTCTCCCTCGCCCCCGGCACCCCCTTCACCTCCCGTACGGTCTTCTCGGCGGCCCATGTCGTCGCCGACCCGTTCGCCGACGTCTCGCCCGGCGCGCCCGCCGCCGTCGACTGGGACGCCACCCTCGCCTTCCGCCGCCACCTGTGGTCCCACGGGCTCGGTGTCGCCGAGGCGATGGACACCGCCCAGCGCGGGATGGGCCTGGACTGGGCGGGTGCGGCCGAACTGATCCGGCGCAGCGCCGCCGAGGCACGGTCGGTCGGCGGCCGCATCGCCTGCGGTGTCGGCACCGACCAGCTCACGGGGGGCACCCTCGCGGAGATCCGGGCCGCGTACGAGGAGCAGCTCGCGGTCGTCGAGGAGGCGGGCGCCCAGGCCGTCCTCATGGCGTCCCGAGCGCTGGCCGCGACGGCGAAGGGCCCCGAGGACCACCTGGAGGTCTACGGCCACCTCCTGCGCCAGGCCGCCGAGCCGGTGATCCTGCACTGGCTGGGCCCGATGTTCGACCCGGCTCTTGAGGGCTACTGGGGCTCGTCCGACCTGGACGCGGCCACCGACACCTTCCTGGAGGTGATCGCCGCCCACCCGGACAAGGTCGACGGCGTCAAGATCTCCCTGCTGGACGCGCGGCGCGAGGTCGACCTCAGGCGGCGGCTGCCGCAGGGCGTGCGCTGCTACACCGGCGACGACTTCCACTACCCCGAGCTGATCGCGGGCGACGAGCAGGGCTTCAGCCACGCCCTGCTCGGCGTCTTCGACCCGCTGGGCCCGCTCGCGGCCGAGGCGGTACGGGTCCTGGACACGGGCGACGTCCAGGGTTTCCGCGAACTCCTCGATCCCACGGTGGAGTTGTCCCGCCACCTCTTCCAGCCGCCCACCCGCTTCTACAAGACAGGAGTGGTGTTCCTCGCCTGGCTCGCCGGCCACCAGAGCCACTTCACCATGGTCGGCGGTCTCCAGTCGGCCCGCTCCCTCCCGCACTTCGCCCGCGCCTACGAACTCGCCGACGGCCTCGGCCTGTTCCCGGACCCGAAGCTCGCGGAGGAACGCGTGAAGACCCTTCTGTCGCTGTACGGGGTGAACCAGTGAACACGGCGGAACTCGCGCGCTTCTCCATCAACCAGATGACGGTCAGGCAGCTGTCCCTGCCGGAACTGGTCGACGCCTGCGTCGCGCTGGGCGTCCCCGGTGTGGGCCTGTGGCGGGAGCCGGTGCGGCGGTACGGCGTGGAGGCCGCCGCCAAGCTGGTGGGGGACGCGGGTCTGACGGTGACGACGCTGTGCCGGGGCGGCTTCCTCACGGCGACCGACCCCGTCGAGCGGGCCGAGGCACTCGGCGACAACCACGCGGCGATCGACGAGGCCGCCACCCTCGGCACCGACACGCTGGTCCTGGTCTCCGGCGGACTCCCCGCCGGCAGCAAGGATCTGCGCGGCGCCCGTGAGCGCATCGCCGACGCCCTGGCCGTCCTCGCGCCCTACGCGGCCCAACGCGGCGTACGCCTCGCCATCGAGCCGCTGCACCCCATGTACGCGTCCGACCGCTGTGTGGTCTCCACCCTCGCCCAGGCCCTGGACCTCGCCGAACGCTTCCCCGCGCACCAGGTCGGGGTGACCGTGGACACGTACCACGTCTGGTGGGACGACCAGGCGCCCGCGCAGATCGCCCGCGCGGGCGCGGCGGGCCGCATCCACACCTTCCAGCTCGCCGACTGGACCACCCCCCTCCCCGAGGGCGTCCTGAACGGGCGCGGCCAGCTCGGTGACGGCGCGATCGACATGCGGCAGTGGAAGAACCGCGTGGAGGCCGCCGGATACACCGGTCCCATCGAGGTCGAGCTGTTCAACGAGCGGCTGTGGGCCCGGGACGGCCGCGAGGTGCTGGCGGAGACGGCCGAGCGGTTCGTGGAGCACGTGATCCGCCGGCGCGCCGGAGCGGAGAAATTCCCGGAAGCGGGTGCAACCATTCCGCCGCCTGCCGTGTCGTAACTGTCGTCGGAACCACGGGGGACCCGGGGGGGATCGGGTTCCGGCAGGGGAGGGGAACCCGAGGGGGCGTCCCGGGCCTACGGGCCGGGACGCCCCCTCGAAACATGCCGGACGCCTCGGCCCTAGAAGAACACCCCGCACCGCAGCAGGACGTTCGCGTACGGCCGGGCCTCCCCGGTGCGGACGATCAGCCGGGCCCCGGCCGACAGCTCCTTCAGCCGCTCGTGCGGGACGAGGGCCAGCTCAGGGAAGCGCGCCTCCAGCAGCTCGGCCGCCGCCGGATTGGCCGCCCGCACCTCCTGGGCCGCCGTGGCGCCCTCCACCACCAGCTCGGTCAGCAGGCCGTCCAGCACCTCGGCGAAGGACGGCACACCGGCCCGGAAGGCCAGGTCCACCACCCGGGGGCCGTCGGGTATCGGCATGCCCGCGTCGCAGACCAGCACCCCGTGCCCGTGGCCCAGTTCGGCCACGGCGCCGGAGAGATGGCGGTTGAGAATCCCGGCCTTCTTCACAGCTCCTCGACCTCCTCCGCCGTCGGGTACGACTCCTGCGCGCCCCGCCGGGTCACGGCCGCCGCGCCGACCCGGGCCGCGTAGGCCGCCGCGTCCGCCAGATCCGCACCGGACCCCAGTTTCCAGGCCAGCGCTGCCGTGAACGCGTCCCCGGCACCCGTGGTGTCCACCGCGTCCACCTTCACCGACGGCACCCGGGTCACCCCGGAGCCGTCGGCGACCAGCGCCCCCTCCGCGCCCAGCGTCACCACCACCGAGCGGGGACCCTCGGCCAGCAGCAGCCGGGCCCAGTCCTCGGGGTCGTCGCTCGCACAGGCGTCCCCGAGGACGACCCGTGCCTCGTGCTCGTTGAGGATCAGCGGGTCACACGCCGCCAGCACCTCCGCGGGCAGCTCACGCGGCGGCGACGGGTTCAGCACGAAGCGACTGCCCGGCGCCAGGTTCCGTACGATCTCCACGACCGTCTCCAGCGGGATCTCCAGCTGCGCCGACACGACCCGGGAGGCGTGCAGGACGCTCGCCGCCGCCCGGACGTCCGCCGGCAGCAGACGGGAGTTGGCGCCCGGCGACACCACGATGCTGTTGTCGCCGGACGGGTCGACGGTGATGAGCGCGACGCCCGTCGGGGCCCCGCCCACCAGCACGCCCACCGTGTCGACCCCGGCCGCGCGCAGGGAGTCGAGCAGCAGTCGGCCGTGGCCGTCGTCACCGACCCGCGCCAGCAGGGCCGTGGCGGCACCGAGCCGGGCGGCGGCGACCGCCTGGTTGGCGCCCTTGCCGCCCGGGTGCACGGCCAGATCGCCGCCGAGCACGGTCTCGCCGGCGGCCGGCCGCCGCTCGACGCCGATCACCAGGTCGGCGTTGGCCGATCCCACGACCAGAAGGTCGTAGTCGTACATCAGTTGACTCCCCTGAGAGATGACGCCAGGCGGGCCGGCCCCGGAAGTGTTCCCGGGGCCGCCCGCCCGAGTCGCCTGTTGTCAGCCGCTGAAGCCGGTCACGTTGTCCTTCGTGACCACCTTCACCGGCACCTTCACCGTCGGCTCCACCTTGTCGCCCTTGACCGCCTTGAGGGCGTTGTCCACGGCGATCTTCCCCAGCTGCGTGGGCTGCTGGGCGACGGACGCGTACAGCGTGCCGTTCTTGACCGCGGTCAGTCCGTCCGGTGTGCCGTCGAAGCCGACGACCTGCACGGACCGGCCGGCCTTGGAGCCGAGCGCCTTGATCGCGCCCAGGGCCATCTCGTCGTTGGCGGCGATGACGCCCTGCACGTCCGGGTGGGCCTGGAGCAGGTTCGACATCACGTCGAGGCCCTTGGTGCGGTCGAAGTCGGCGGGCTGCTGGGCCAGCACCTGGATGCCCGGGTAGGCCTTCAGGCCCTGGGCGAACCCGGCCGCCCGCTCCCGGGCCGCCGACGTGCCCGCCTGGCCCTGGAGGATCACGATCTTGCCCTTGCCGCCCAGCTTCTCGGCGATGGTCTTCGCGGCCAGCTCACCGCCGGCGACGTTGTCCGAGGCCACCAGCGTGTCCACGGACGCGTGGTTGACACCCCGGTCGACGGCGATGACCGGGATCTTCGCCTTGTCGGCGGCCTTCACGGAGTTGCTCGCCGCGTCCGAGTCCACCGGGTTCACGATGATCGCGCCCAGGCCCGAGCTGGTGAAGTTCTGCAACTGGTTGGCCTGCTGGGAGGCGTCGTTCTGGGCGTCGGTGACGGTCAGGTCCACGCCCAGCTTCTTGGCCTCGGCCTGGGCGCCCGCCCGGATCTGCACGAAGAAGGGGTTGTTGAGCGTGGACAGGGACAGGCCCATCTTCGGGGCCGTGGACGACGAGGAGCCGCTGTGCAGGAAGGAGGTCGCGCCGACGACGGCGACGGTGACCACGGCGGCGAGCGCGTACGTCGCCGCCTGCTTGCCCTTCGGCCCGCCCGTGCCGGCGGCCACCGGGGTCGCCCCGGCCTTGCGGCGCAGGGTGTCCAGCAGCACCGCCAGCGCGATCACGACACCGATCACGACCTGCTGCCAGAAGGCGGAGACCGACAGCAGGTTCAGGCCGTTGCGGAGCACCGCCAGGATCAGCGCGCCGATCAGCGTGCCGGACGCCTTGCCGGTGCCGCCCGCCAGCGAGGCGCCGCCGATGACGACCGCCGCGATGGCGTCCAGCTCGTAGCCGTCGGCGGCCTGCGGCTGCGCCGAGGACAGCCGGGAGGCCAGCACGATGCCCGCCGCGGCGGCGAACAGCCCGGACAGGGCGTAGATCGCGAGCTTCTGCCGCTTCACCCGGAGACCGGACAGCCGCGCGGCCTCCTCGTTGCCGCCGATCGCGTACATGGACCGGCCGATGTAGGTCCGCCCCAGCACGAACGCGGCGATCAGCCCCATCACCACCATGACCAGCACCGGGACCGGCAGCCAGCCGCCGAGGGTGTCCCCGAGGTGGGAGACCGAGTCCGGGAAGGCGATCGGGGAGCCCTGCGAGATCACCAGGGCGAGACCGCGGCCCACGGACAGCATGGCCAGCGTCGCGATGAACGGCGGCAACTTGCCGTAGGCGATGAGGAAACCGTTCACCAGACCGGCGACGATGCCGGTGGCGACCGCCATCAACACCGCGAGGACGACCGGCACCCCATGGGAGGTGGCGCTCCAGGCCAGCACGGTCGCCGACAGCGCGGCCACCGAGCCGACCGACAGGTCGATGCCCGCGGAGACGATCACGAAGGTCACACCGAAGGCGAGGATCGCCGTCACGGCGGCCTGGACGCCGATGTTGAGCAGGTTGTCCGTCGTCAGGAAGTCGCCGGACAGCGCCGACAGGGCGATGACCAGGACGATCAGCGCGGTCAGCGCGCCGTTGTCGAGGAGCAGCCGGCGCAGGCCGCCCGGGGCGCCACTCGCGCCCGCCGGCCTCTTGAGCGTGTCAGTGGCCACGGGTGGCCTCCTTGTCGGTGGTGGGGGTGGAGCCGGTGGCGGAGTCCGAGCCGGCGGTCGGGGTGGAGACGGCGAGCGCCATGACGGCGTCCTGGGTGGCCTCGCCGGCCGGGAGTTCACCGGCGATCCGGCCCTGGGCCATCACCAGGACCCGGTCGCTCATGCCGAGCACCTCCGGCAGATCGCTGGAGATCATCAGCACGGCGGCCCCGGCGGCCGTCAGCTCGTTGATCAGCTGGTAGATCTCGACCTTGGCGCCGACGTCGATACCGCGCGTCGGCTCGTCCAGGATCAGCACCTTGGTGTCGGCCAGCAGCCACTTGCCGATGACGACCTTCTGCTGGTTGCCGCCGGACAGGGTCCGCACGTGCTGCCCGAGGCCCGCCATGCGCACGCCCAGCTGCCCGGCGATCCGCTCGGCGGCGGCGTACTGCGCCTTGCGGTCCACCAGCCCGGCCCGGGTGGCCGACCGGAGGGTCACCAGCCCCAGGTTCTCCGCGACGGAGGCGTCCAGCACCAGCCCCTGACCCTTGCGGTCCTCCGGTACCAGCCCGATCCCGGCCGCCATCGCCGCGTTCACGTCGTGCCGTCTGAGTTCGGCCCCGGAGACCCGCACGACCCCGTGGTCGTACGGATCGGCGCCGAACACCGCCCGGACGACCTCCGTCCGGCCGGCCCCCACGAGCCCCGCGATACCGACGACCTCGCCGGCGTGCACCTCGAAGCTCACGTCATGGAACACGCCGTCCCGGCCGAGCCCCTCGACCGAGAGCAGGGCGGCGCCCTTCTCCGGCCGCTGACGCGGATACTGCTGCTCGATGGAGCGCCCCACCATCAGCCGTACGAGTTCGTCCTCGGGCGTGGAGGCGGGCACCTGCCCGACACTGCGCCCGTCCCGGATGACGGTGACCCGGTCCCCCAGGGCGGCGATCTCCTCCAGGTGATGGGTGATGAAGACAACCCCCACGCCGTCCTCGCGCAGCGACCGCACGATGGCGAAGAGCTTCTCCACCTCCTCCGAGGTGAGCACGGCGGTCGGCTCGTCCATGATGAGCACGCGCGCGTCCAGGCTGAGCGCCTTGGCGATCTCGACCATCTGGAGCCGCGCGATGCCGAGTTCCCGCACCCGCGCGCGGGGCGAGACATCGACCCCGACCCGCTCCAGCAGCGCCGCGGCCTCGGCCTCCATCCGCTTCCGGTCGATCATCCCGAACCGGCGCGGCTGCCGCCCCAGGAAGATGTTCTCGGCGACGGTCAGATCGGGAACGAGGTTGAACTCCTGATAAATGGTGGCGATCCCGAGACGCTCGGAGTCCTGCGCCCCATGGATGCGCACCTCCTCACCGCCTACGAGAATCCGGCCGGCATCGGGGGTGTAGGCACCGGAGAGCATCTTGATGAGGGTGCTCTTGCCGGCGCCGTTCTCACCGAGCAGTACGTGGACCTCGCCCCGGCGCAGGTCGAAGTCGACGCCGTCGAGCGCGACCACGCCGGGGAAGGTCTTGCGTATGCCCTCGATGCGCAGCAACTCGTCCGGGTTGCTCACGACGTGCTCCTTTGCACTGGGGAGGGGGACTGCGTGGGGGGTGTGGGGGTCTGGGCGGGCACGAGCGTCTCTCCGCAGGAGCGGCGTACGACGAGTCGCGCGGGCAGGGTGACGGAGCGCGGGGTACGCCCCTCGATCCGGTCGACCAGGGCGCGTACGGCGGCCCGCCCCAGCTCACCGGTCGGCTGGGCGATCGCGGTGACCGGCGGATCGGTGTGCACGAACCACGGGATGTCGTCGAACGCGGCCAGCGCGATGTCGTCGGGCACGCGCAGCCCACGCGCGCGTACGGCGTCCAGCGCGCCGAGCGCCATCAGGTTGTCGGCGGCGAAGACGACCTCGGGCGGCTCCGGCAGATCGAGAAACCCTTCGGTGACCCGCCGCCCGCTCTCGGCCTGGAAGTCGCCCTGCCCGATGTAGGCGTCCGGCAGCGATAGCCCGTACTCGGCCAGCGCGGCCCGGAACGCCTCCACCCGCTCACTGCCGGTGGTGGTGGCGGCGGGCCCGGCGATGATGGCGAGCCGCCGGTGCCCGAGCCGGCACAGGTGGGCGACGAGGTCCCGTACGGCGGCCTGCCCGTCCGCGCGGACCACCGGCACATCCACGCCGGGGATCCACCGGTCGACGAACACCATCGGGGTCCCGGCGCGAGCGGCGTCGAGCATGAGGGGCGAGCCGCCGTCGGTGGGCGAGACGAGCAGCCCGTCGATCCGCCGGTCGAGCAGATTCCGCACGTGATGGTCCTGGAGTTCGGGCCGCTCGTCGGCGTTCCCGATGATCACGCTGTAGCCGAGCGCCCGGGCCTCTTCCTCGACGGAACGGGCCAGCTCGGTGAAGTAGGGATTCAGCACGTCGCTGATGACCAGCCCGAGGGTATGGGTCTGGTCGGTCCGAAGGGACCGCGCGACGGCGTTGGGCCGGTACCCGAGGGCATCCACGGCCCCCATCACCCGCGTCCGCGCGTCGGCACTGACGGACGGATGCCCGTTCAGCACTCGCGACACGGTGGCCACGGACACACCCGCCGCAGCGGCCACATCCTTGATGCTCGCCATCGCCGGCCCCACCTCCTCGTGGACTCATGGAATCGATTACATCCCTGCCGTAGGGAGGATTGGAATCGATTACACGGGCTGGAGGCAAGGGGGTGAGGGTGGCCGAAACCCAATCGTGACCGGGACGAGGAGCAGGGGACCCCGCCCCGCCGGCCCGCCCGGACGGCCGGGGTGGACGTCCCCCGGGACGGCCCACCGGAATGGAAGGGTTTTCAGAATACAAACCACTCGACCCACAAGTTCGCGACTGAAAAGCGAATGACACAAATGAAAAAACGCTCTCCCAACGTTTCCCGTAGGCCATGTTCACTCATTTGCCGCGCATCTGGAGGAGAGGAGGCGACGTTATCCGAATATGACGACAGCAAGGTTCCATGGCTTGCCTCACCGTGACGCGAGGAAAGACAGTCTGTCTGCGGGCCGTGTTGTGACGGCGGGAAAGTATATTTACACACCTGGTGTTGCACGCTCGGCGTTCGAGGCGCGTGGCACCTTGCGCGGGGACGGCGTGCGGGTCGAGCCCCAGGCCACTGAGTCGCTGCTCCGCGAGTTCCTCACACTGCTGGAGGCGGTCCAGGAGGAACTTAATCAGCGGTGGAGCGAACAGGCAAACTCAGACTGTCACGCGGATCGCGTGTGACGGGGGTGGATTTCCATGAACCACGACTATGCGGGTCCCTCTTTTGCCCGGCGTGAATGGTATACAGACACGGCCCCGAGCACGACAGGCACCGGCTGGCTCGGTGGCCCCGTCGACGGCTTCGACCCGGGGACTCTCCTGGTGCCCCCGGACTCGGGCTGGGACCCGGCCGAGGAACTCGCCTATCTCCTACAGGAGGCTGTTCCTGCCGAGCAGGCGCCCGTGGTGCCGCCACCGCGCAGCGAGCCGTCACCCGACGTCGACTACGCCGACCCGATGGAGAACCTGGCCCGGATCACCGCACAGCTGCCGCCGATCCGACGCCCTGCTGCGGGGGCCGGGCACCGGAAGAGCCGGGTCCGGAAAATCCGGGTCAAGTGGATGCAGACCGGCAGCTTCGTGATCGCCGCATTCGTTTGCGTCATCGTCTCGATGGTCAGTGTCTTCGGCGGAATGGCGGCCTACGGACCACTGCGGAATATCACGTCAGGCACGAGCAGCGAGATGATCGCCTGGTGGCCTATCCTCGTGTACGGCCCCTGGATGGTGGCGTCTCTTTCCATCCTGCGAAGCGCCTTGCATCAGCGCCGGGCCCTGCACTCGTGGTTCATCGTCCTGCTGTTTTCCTCGGTGGCGATGATGCTGTGCGTGGCCCAGGCCGACCGGACCGTCACCGGCATCGCCGGGGCGGCCCTCCCGGCGTGCGCGTCCCTGGCGTGCTTCCAGCAACTGGTCCGCCAAATCACCCTGACCCTGCCCCCACGCCAGGACAAGCCCCGCCACCGCAGGTAGCGCCGGCACCGGCCCCCCAATAGGCAGATCTGTTCCACCCACGAGCCACCCCCCACCGCCCCACCTGCACGTTCCCCCACACCCCCCGAAACAAATCCGCCAATCCCATCCGTGCCCCGATCCCCCACCGCTCGCCGCCGAACCGGCCCGGCGTGCAGGCGAGACGCGAGCGCGCCCCTCC
>NZ_JBVHWM010000034.1:0-74002 GCF_055564375.1 Streptomyces sp. NPDC029138 | reverse complement strand
CCGCCCCCACCCACCGCTCGCCGCCAAGCCGGCCCGGCGTGCTGGCGAGACGCGTCCGCGCCCCGCCCACCGGCCGTAAGTCGCTAAGCCCACCCGGTGTGCAGGCGAGGCGCGAGTGCGCCCCTCCGCCCCCACCCACCGCTCGCCGCCAAGCCGGCCCGGCGTGCTGGCGAGACGCGTCCGCGCCCCGCCCACCGGCCGTAAGTCGCTAAGCCCACCCGGCGTGCAGGCGAGACGCGAGTGCGCCCCTCCGCCCCCACCTGCCGTTCGCCGCTTAGCCGGCCCGGCGTGCTGGCGAGGCGCCGATGCGTACCCCTAGCGCCGGGTGTGGGCGCAGCTGACCCGAGGGCCCGTTACCGGTCGGGGCCACCGCTGTTCCGGGCCGCTCGCTCGCTTCTCCCTCGTGCTGGAGCGGGTCGGGTCGAGGGTGGGCCGGAGGCCCATCGCCGAAGGCGACGCGCAGCGCCCTTGACGCGGCCCGTGGAAGCACGACACTGGCCGGGAAGCGAGCGGCCCAAGGGTCACGTGCTCACTCCTCGGTGAACAGCTCCGTCGCGTCCGCTGCGTGTACGGCTCGCTGGGCCCAGGTCTCCAGCTGGTCGAGGTCTGTGCAGGCGTTCACCCGTTCGCGGACGGTGTCGGGCACCGGGATGCCGCGCCATTCCAGGATATGAAGCACCATCTCGGCCTTGGCCTCGGCCCGGCCTTGTTCCAGCCCCTGTTCCAAGCCTTCTTCCAGCCCCTGCTCCCGCCCTTCTTCCCGTACCTGTTCGGCCAGGGGGTGTCGCCAGAAGTACTGGATCGCCGTCATCAAATCCCTCCACATCTGCGTCGCCTGGGGATCGGCCAGGCATGAGTCGACGAACTGCACGAAGACCGCGGCACTGTCGGGGACGATGGTCCGCAGGGCGGATGCCAGGGATTCCAGTATGGCCGCCGCCCGGGGCCCCCGCCCGTGTGTCATCGCCGAGAGCACCGCAAGAGGGAAGAGACCGGCCTCGCGGGTGTGAGCGAGAAGCGGTTGCGCCGCCTCGCATCCCACTACGCCTGCACGGACGAGGAGTTCATCGACGCCCTGGTGGCGATGGCGACCGACAGGACACGTGGCTGGTGGGAGGAGTACCGGGGTCTGCTCCCGACGCCGTTCCTGAACCTGTCGGAGCTGGATCACCACTCCCGTTTTCAGTACAACGTGGTCATCGTGTTCGTGCCGGGCCTGCTACAGACGGCCGACTACGCCCGCGCCGTCTACGCCACCAGAGTCCCCGAACTCACCGAGGAGGAACTGGAGCTGCGCGTGCGCCACCGCATGGCGCGGCGCGTGATTTTCGAGGGTCCCTCGCCCGCCCCCTTCGACGCGGTGATCCACGAGGCAGCGCTACGGATCATGGTCGGCACCCGGACCGCGGCACGAGACCAACTCGCCTACATCCTGGAGCTTTCCGAAGCGGATCACATCAGCGTGCGGGTCATCCCGTTCGATCGGGAGGGTTTCTCTGGCGGCAGCAGTTCGATGGCTTACCTCGGTGGCAGCGTGACCAAACTGGACACAGTGATCCGTGACGGCCCCACCGGTGCGGTGTACATCGACGCCGAAGACCAACTGGCCACGTACCGCGCGCGGTTCCAGCAGGTGAAAGCCATGGCGCTGGAGCCCAAACAGTCGCGTGACCTCATCCATCAGCTGGCGAAAGAACTGTGAGGCACAGCATGACCGCCCCGAGCGACTGGCGAAAGTCGTCCTACTCCGGCGACGGCGAGGGCGACGACTGCGTGGAGATAGCCACCACCCCCACCCACACCTCCATCCGCGACTCAAAAGCCCCCGCCCGAGCCACCCTCACCTTCCCCACCCCCGCCTTCACCACCTTCCTCGAAGCCCTGAAGACGCCCCCGTACCTCCACTCCTAGGCACCCAGGCCGCCGCCAGGCGCGTCAAGCGAGGGCTGGTGCTCGGGCGTCACGGCCTGAGGGCGGTGAGGAGGTCCGGGATCAGCGCCGCGTTGGGGTGGCTCAGAGGTACGGTCAGCACCGGCTTCTCGGCGCCCGCCTGATAGACGTAGATCATGCCGTTGTACGGTCGCGTACCGCTGATCGACTCCCAGGGCAGGGAGAGCCGGGGCTTGGCACACGCGATGCCGCCCTGGTTCACCTTCACGCTGCCGCCGACCGTGACGGTCTCACCACGGCGGACCTGGGCGACCAGCTCGGTGAGCAACCGGGGCTCCAGGTACTGCCTGGCGAGGTTCACCAGGAACGTCCACTCCTCGGGCTGGTCGGCTCGGCGGCCTGCCTGGGAGAAGTGCACGCGAACCGCGGGCCCGCCGTAGTACGGGTACCTGCCCACCGCGAAGTCCCATGCGTTGTCGTGGGTCGTCGGGTACAGGAACCGCTTGGTGGCGGTGTGGGTCGCCGTGTAACTGACCCACTCAACCTGGTCGAGCGCGAGCGAGTGCCTGCCGAAAGTGATCGTCCGTGGGTCGGCGTAGAGACGTTTGCGGCGGACCTGTGTATCGAGGACCGGCACCGGGCCGGGCTGCGCCGGGCTCGATGGCGCCGTCCGGTCCGGCCGGGGATCGGACGGCCGCGTCGTCGCACCGGTGGCCTGCGGTGCCGTGCGGGTCGCGGGGCCGGCCCCGGCGTCGCCGTCGGCGCCGGCGACGTATGCGGAGAGCCATGCCGGTGTGTGGGCGCGTGGGTAGGCGGCCAGGTCGTCGCGGTAGCGTTCGGGCGCCAGCAGGTGGTCGTCGGGGAAGGGCTGGTCGCCGTAGTCGTAGTCCGTGGTGATCCGGGCGTTCGTTCCCGCGCTGTGGCTGACGGTGAGCACCAGGCGCCACCACGGGCCGGCCGGCATTCGTGCGGCGAGGTGCCGCTGCCGGCGGACCAGTACGGCTATCTGCTCGGGCACCCGAACCTCGGTGCTCCGGTTCCCGGCCCGGAACCGCAGCTGAGCGACCTCGCCGGAGACCGTGAAGGAGAAGGCCGCCGAGAAGCGGTCCCACCCCGGCGGGCCGAGCAGGGCCAGTTGCTGCGCGATCGGGCCGAGCAGCCGGGACGCCCTGGCCGCGACCACCTCCTCGGTGGGGGCGTCGACGGAGAACGAGCTGATGCCCGCGGAGCCCTCCGCCGCGGAGTCGAGCCGCATGACCTCGTCCCTGAGGTCGGTCATGAACCGTTCCTCGGCGAGGGCGCGGCGAACGTACGCCTCTTCGGCGGTGAACATCTCCTCCGCCTGCCGCGGGGGGATCGAGCTGGATATCTCCTTGACCCGCCCGACGTCGCTCACCAGGAACACCGACCGGCCCACCGGCATGTCCAGGAACGCCATCGGATCGCTCTCGTCGACGTCCACCGGCGCGTACACGCTCCAGCCCGCTTCGAAGCGGTCCGCCGCCAGACCCTGCGTGGGGTAGTCCAGGCGGCGTGCCCGTATCCGCTCCACGACCAGGGAGATCGCCTGTGCTGCGGCGATCGGGCCGCCCTCGGGCCTCGCGACGTGGTCGAGAGGGTGGCCGGCCTGGCCGCCGGGGTCGGTGCCGGCCGACGACCGGCCCCGGTAGTGCTGCGTGAGGTCGAACCAGAGGCAGACCTCCTCGGCCGTCTCGACATCGACGTCGGCCGCGATCACCGACCAGGAGCCGCCGGCGTCCCGTCCGTAGAGCGTGACCACGTCACCGTCGTCCCGGCCGGCCACGACGTAGTCCGCCTCGTGGAGATCGCCGAGTTCGGCCGCCTCGGCGAGCGTGGGCGCCGTGGAGCCGACGCGTTCCCCGAACGGCTGTCCGCTCACGTCGATGGCGGTCAACACGTAATCGTCTTCATCGTCTTCGGGGACGGGGTCGTACTCGTAGCCGACCTGTGGGCTGCCGTCCCAGGCCGGCTCCGGCCGGGACAGGGCATCGTGCCGGCGGCGTATTTCCACGACGACGGGGGCGGGGGCGTTGGTGACGAGGACCGACCAGGTGCCGGAGGCGTCTCTCCCGTAGAGGGTGATGTCGTCGTGCCCATGGCGGACCGAGACGTAGTTCGTCCGGTGACTGTCGCCGTATGCGGCGGCTTCGCCGAGCGTGGGAGCCGTGGGGACGACGCGTTCCCCGAGTCGCTCGCCGCCGGCATCGGTGGCAGCCATCACATAGCCGGTCATGAGTCCGGGCTCCTGTCGCTACAAGGATCAGGGGTGCGGGGCGCCCGTCACTCTAGTGGCTGACGAGGCCAGGTCGCCCCTGCCCGGAGTGTCACCGTTCTGGTGCAAAGCCTCGCGCTCATGGAGGAGTTGGCCGCTGGGAGCCGGCCGCTCAGGGCCGTGGGCAGGGGCCGTACCGGTGCGCCGGTGTCAGACCCCACAGGTACCGTCGGATCATGGCTCAACAGGCGGGGACCCAGACCGGCGAACGGCGTCTTGCCGTGGTCGAAGGCGTGCTGGAGCGGATCACGTACGCCAACGAGGAGAACGGGTACACGGTGGCCCGGGTCGACACCGGCAGAGGCGCCGGGGATCTCCTCACGGTGGTCGGCGCGCTGCTCGGTGCCCAGGTCGGGGAGTCCCTCCGGATGGAGGGCCGCTGGGGGTCGCATCCGCAGTACGGCAAGCAGTTCCATGTGGAGAACTACACGACCGTGCTGCCGGCCACCGTCCAGGGCATCCGGCGCTATCTGGGGTCCGGGCTGGTCAAGGGCATCGGGCCGGTCTTCGCCGACCGCATCACCCAGCACTTCGGCGTCGACACCCTGAGGATCATCGAGGAGGAACCCAAGCGCCTCGTCGAGGTCCCCGGCCTCGGCCCCAAACGCACCAGGAAGATCGCCGACGCGTGGGAGGAGCAGAAGGCGATCAAGGAGGTCATGCTCTTCCTCCAGACCGTCGAGGTGTCCACCTCCATCGCCGTGCGGATCTACAAGAAGTACGGCGACACGTCGATCTCCGTCGTGAAGGAACGCCCCTACCAGCTCGCCGCCGACGTCTGGGGCATCGGCTTCCTCACCGCCGACAAGATCGCCCAGTCGGTCGGCATCCCCCACGACAGTCCCGAGCGCGTGAAGGCCGGCTTGCAGTACGCGCTGTCGCAGTCCGCCGACCAAGGGCACTGTTTTCTGCCGGAGGAGCGGCTGATCGCCGATGCCGTGAAGCTCCTCCAGGTCGACACCGGGCTGGTCATCGAGTGTCTGGGCGAGCTGGGTCAGGTGCCGGAGGACGGAGGCGATCCGGGGGTCGTACGGGAGAAGGTGCCCGGGCCCGACGGCGGTGACGAGCCTGTCAGTGCCGTGTACCTCGTCCCCTTCCACCGTGCCGAACTCTCCCTCTCCGCCCAGCTGCTGCGGCTGCTGCGCACGGACCAGGACCGGATGCCGGGGTTCCGGGACGTCGACTGGGGCAAGGCGCTCGGATGGCTGAGATCCCGCACCGGTGCCGACCTCGCGCCCGAGCAGGAGGCCGCCGTGAGGCTCGCGCTGACCGAGAAGGTCGCCGTCCTCACCGGCGGGCCCGGCTGCGGCAAGTCGTTCACCGTGCGCTCGATCGTGGAGCTGGCCCGGGCCCGGCGCGCCAAGGTGCTGCTCGCCGCCCCGACCGGCCGGGCCGCCAAGCGGCTGGCCGAGCTGACCGGTGCCGAGGCCTCCACCGTGCACCGGCTGCTGGAGCTGAAGCCCGGCGGGGACGCGGCCTATGACCGGGACCGGCCGCTCGACGCCGACCTGGTGGTCGTGGACGAGGCCTCCATGCTGGACCTGCTGCTCGCCAACAAACTGGTGAAAGCCGTACCGCCGGGGGCCCATCTGCTCTTCGTCGGAGACGTGGACCAGTTGCCCAGCGTCGGCGCGGGCGAGGTTCTCCGCGACCTGCTCGCCGACGGCAGTCCCGTCCCGGCCGTCCGGCTCACCCGGGTCTTCCGGCAGGCCCAGCAGTCCGGTGTCGTCACCAACGCGCACCGGATCAACGCGGGACAGCATCCGCTCACCGACGGGATGAAGGACTTCTTCCTCTTCGTGGAGGACGACACGGAGGCCGCCGGCCGGCTCACCGTGGACGTGGCCGCGCGGCGGATTCCCGCCAAGTTCGGGCTGGACCCGCGCCGGGACGTACAGGTGCTCGCGCCGATGCACCGGGGGCCGGCCGGTGCGGGCGCGCTCAACGGGCTGCTCCAGCAGGCCATCACGCCCGGGCGGCCGGATCTGCCGGAGAAGCGGTTCGGTGGCCGGGTCTTCCGTGTCGGCGACAAGGTCACCCAGATTCGTAACAATTACGAGAAAGGGAAGAACGGTGTCTTCAACGGCACCGTGGGCGTCGTCACCTCGCTCGATCCGGTCGACCAGCGCCTGACCGTGCTGACGGACGAGGATGAGGAGGTTCCGTACGAATTCGACGAACTGGACGAACTGGCCCATGCGTACGCGGTGACCATTCACCGTTCGCAGGGCAGTGAATATCCCGCCGTGGTGATTCCCGTCACCACGGGAGCATGGATGATGCTCCAGCGGAACCTGCTCTACACGGCGGTCACCCGGGCCCGTCAGCTGGTCGTCCTCGTCGGTTCACGCAAGGCGATCGGGCAGGCGGTGCGCACGGTGTCGGCCGGGCGGCGGTTCACGGCCCTGGACTTCAGGCTGGGGGCCTGAACCCCGGGCAGCGGCCCCTGAAGTCATGCCGCGGCGGCGCCTGAAGTCACGGGCCGTGGCCCGGAAGTCACGGTGGCGGCCCTGATCCGGGCTCGAAGGCAAAAATGATCGATCAAATGAGTCGTGAAGGTCACAGAGCACTTCCAGTTGCCCCTCCGAGGGGGCAGGATGAGCAGATTGACGGCACTGAGTGCCGCCAATAGGCCCAATGGTCGACCCCGAGTGCACTCTCCTGAGCCAAATGGGGGATGGTAGAGACAGTCAGGGCACCTCGAAGATGAGGCACTACGTCGGTGAGGGAAGACGTGAGCGACAACTCTGTAGTACTGCGGTACGGCGACGGCGAGTACACCTACCCGGTGGTCGACAGCACCGTCGGTGACAAGGGCTTCGACATCGGGAAGCTCCGCGCCCAGACCGGTCTGGTGACTCTGGACAGCGGCTACGGCAACACCGCCGCCTATAAATCCGCGATCACCTACCTCGACGGCGAGGCGGGCATCCTCCGCTACCGCGGCTACCCCATCGAGCAGCTGGCCGAGCGCTCCACCTTCCTTGAGGTGGCGTATCTGCTGATCAACGGCGAGCTGCCCACCGTCGACCAGCTGACGGCGTTCAAGAACGACGTCACGCGGCACACGCTGCTGCACGAGGACGTCAAGAACTTCTACAAGGGCTTCCCGCGCGACGCCCACCCGATGGCCATGCTGTCCTCGGTCGTCTCGGCGCTGTCCACCTTCTACCAGGACAGCCACAATCCCTTCGACGAGACGCAGCGCGACCTCTCCACGATCCGGCTGCTCGCCAAGCTGCCGACGATCGCGGCGTACGCGTACAAGAAGTCGATCGGCCACCCGTTCGTCTACCCGCGCAACGACCTCGGTTACGTCGAGAACTTCCTGCGGATGACCTTCTCGGTGCCGGCGCAGGAGTTCGAGCTGGACCCGGTCGTCGTCGCCGCGCTGGACAAGCTGCTGATCCTGCACGCCGACCACGAGCAGAACTGTTCGACCTCCACGGTCCGCCTGGTCGGTTCCTCGCAGGCCAACATGTTCGCGTCGATCTCGGCCGGCATCAGCGCCCTGTGGGGCCCGCTGCACGGCGGTGCCAACCAGTCCGTGCTGGAGATGCTGGAGGGCATCCGCGACTCGGGCTCCGACGTCGACACCTTCATCCGCAAGGTGAAGAACAAGGAGGACGGCGTCCGGCTGATGGGCTTCGGCCACCGGGTCTACAAGAACTTCGACCCGCGCGCCAAGATCATCAAGGCCGCCGCGCACGACGTGCTCTCCGCGCTGGGCAAGGAGGACGAGCTCCTCGACATCGCCCTGAAGCTGGAGGAGCACGCGCTGTCCGACGACTACTTCGTCGAGCGCAAGCTGTACCCGAACGTGGACTTCTACACCGGTCTGATCTACCGGGCCATGGGCTTCCCGACCGAGATGTTCACGGTCCTGTTCGCCCTCGGCCGCCTGCCGGGCTGGATCGCCCAGTGGACCGAGATGATCAAGGAGCCGGGCTCCCGCATCGGCCGCCCGCGCCAGATCTACACGGGCGTGGTGGAGCGCGACTTCGTGCCGGTCGAGGAGCGCTGAACCCACTGAGTGGAGGGGCCTGTCCGTCCGGGCGGGCCCCGAGCCGTTGGTGAGGCGGGCTCCGAGCCGGTAGGCGGGCTCCGGGCCGGTGGTGAGAACGGAAAAAGCGGAAGGCGCCCTGAGACGCCGGTCCCCCCACGGGCCGACGACCAGGGCGCCTTCCCATGTCCCGGTGCGGATTCCCCCCACGGGATCCGGCCGGGCGCTCGGAGAGGACAGCGCCTGAATCGCTGTCTGTGAGCAGAACGAGCAAAACTCGGCCTGCTCCAGTGATGCGGTGCGATCTGCCGGGACAACGCACGCCGGAAGGGCCGCTCAAAGCTTCCCGGTGTGCGTGCCCCGGCAACGCATCTCTGAGGAAGTCCCCCAAGACATCCCCAGATGTCAGTCAGCGCCCCCCAAGACGCTGGTCTGACATCGCCAACTTAGACCTTCGAACCCCTTCGATGGTTACGTTCGCATCACTGTGATCTGCGTCTCTTGCATATGTCCTTTAGGTGCGCAAGAGCCCCGATACGGCGATCGGGGCTCAAGCGTAAGGATGATGCGCGAGCCTTGTGAAGAGCTTATGTGAGGCTCGCGCCGGACTCTAGGGGGACTGGGACATCGGCCCCGGCAATTGCCACCGCCTCACCGGAAGGCCCGCAGCCGCAGACTGTTGGTCACGACGAACACCGAGGAGAAGGCCATCGCCGCGCCCGCGATCATCGGGTTGAGCAGCCCGGCGGCGGCCAGTGGCAGCGCGGCGACGTTGTAGCCGAAGGCCCACACCAGGTTTCCCTTGATGGTGGCCAGCGTCCGCCGGGACAGCCGGATCGCGTCCGCGGCCACTCGCAGATCCCCGCGCACCAGTGTCAGATCGCCGGCCTCGATCGCCGCGTCCGTGCCGGTGCCCATGGCCAGACCCAGGTCCGCCGTGGCGAGCGCGGCGGCGTCGTTCACGCCGTCGCCGACCATGGCCACGGACCGCCCCTCGCGCTGGAGCCGTCGTACGACATCCACCTTGTCCTCGGGCAGCACCTCGGCGAAGACGTGCGCGGAGTCGATGCCGACCGTGCGCGCGACCGCCTCGGCGACCGTCCGGTTGTCCCCGGTGAGCAGCACCGGCGTGAGCCCCAGCGCGCGCAGTTCGCGGACCGCCGCGGCGCTGGTCTCCTTGACCGTGTCGGCGACGGCGAGGACCCCGCGGGCCCGCCCGTCCCAGCCCGCCACGACGGCCGTACGCCCCTCCTGCTCGGCCTCGCGGGCCGCGCGGGCCAACTCCTGCGGAAGGTCGTCGTAGAGGCGCCCCACGGCCACCTCACGGCCGTCCACCCGCCCGCGTACGCCCCGACCGGGCACGTTCTCGAAGTGCTCGACCGGCGGCAGGGCTCCCGCGTGTTCCTCGGCGCCGGCGGCGACGGCGCGGGCCACGGGGTGCTCGGAGGCGTGCTCCAGGGCGCCGGCGAGCCGCAGCAGCTCCTTCTCGTCCTCGCCCTCGGCGGCGTACACCGCCTGGAGGCTCATCCGGCCGGTGGTGACCGTGCCGGTCTTGTCCAGGACGACCGTGTCCACCCGGCGCGTGGACTCCAGCACCTCAGGGCCCTTGATCAGGATGCCGAGCTGGGCGCCGCGCCCGGTGCCGACCATCAGCGCGGTCGGCGTGGCGAGGCCCAGCGCGCAGGGGCAGGCGATGATCAGGACGGCGACGGCGGCCGTGAACGCGGCCACGGTGTCGCCGGTGACACCCAGCCAGACGCCGAACGTGCCGACCGCGATGAGGATGACCACGGGCACGAAGACGGCGGAGATCCGGTCGGCGAGCCGCTGCACCTCGGCCTTGCCGTTCTGCGCGTCCTCGACCAGCCTCGCCATCCGGGCGAGCTGGGTGTCCGCGCCGACCCGGGTGGCCTCCACGACCAGCCGGCCGCCCGCGTTCACCGTGGCGCCGGTGACCCGGTCGCCGGGACCGACGTCCACCGGCACCGACTCGCCGGTCAGCATGGAGGCGTCCACCGCGGAGACGCCCTCCACGACCGTGCCGTCGGTGGCGATCTTCTCGCCGGGCCGGACGACGAACCGGTCGCCGACGGCCAGGGACGACACGGGGACGCGCACCTCGCGGCCCTCCCGCAGCACCGCCACGTCCTTGGCGCCCAGCTCCATCAGAACCTTCAGGGCGGCGCCCGCGCGGCGCTTGGAGCGGGCCTCCAGGTAGCGGCCGAGCAGGATCAGCGCGACGACTCCGGCGGCGACCTCCAGGTAGATCGTGGAGGCGCCGTCCATGCGGGAGACGGTGAGGCGGAACTCGTCGTGCATGCCGGGCATGCCCGCGTCGCCGAAGAACAGCGCCCACAGCGACCAGCCGAACGCGGCCAGCGTGCCGACCGAGACGAGGGTGTCCATGGTGGCGGCGCCGTGCCGGAGGTTGGTCCAGGCGGCCCGGTGGAAGGGGGCGCCGCCCCAGACGACGACCGGCGCGGCGAGGGTGAGCGAGAGCCACTGCCAGTTGTCGAACTGGAGCGCCGGGATCATCGAGAGCAGGACCACGGGGGCGGCGAGCAGCGCGGAGACGAGCAGGCGGTGGCGCAGGGCGCCCAGTTCGGCGTCCGGTGCGGGGGTTTCCGGTTCCGCTTCGGGCGCGGGCCGCGGTGGTGGGGGCTCTTCGGCGGTGTAGCCGGTCTTCTCCACGGTGGCGATCAGGTCGGCGACCTGGACGCCGTCGTCGAAGGCGACCTTGGCCTTCTCGGTGGCGAAGTTGACGGTGGCGCTGACGCCGTCCATCCGGTTGAGCTTCTTCTCCACCCGGGCGGCGCAGGAGGCGCAGGTCATCCCGCCGATGAGCAGTTCGACCTCGGAGGTCGTGCCCGTGGCCGGGGCTGTCTCTGCGGTGGTGCTGGTCATGTCCGGACTCCAGACATCGGACCGGGCCGTACGGATCCAGTATCAGCTGGTCGGCAGGGCCCGGGTCGGGGAAACGGAGGGTCTTCCTCAGGCCTGGCCGGCCAGCTCGAAACCGGCCTCGTCGACGGCGGCGCGCACGGCCTCCTCGTCCAGCGGGGCCTCGGAGACGACGGTCACCTCGCCGGTCGACGCGACGGCCTTCACCGAGCTGACGCCCGGGATCTGGGAGATCTCGCCGGAGACGGAGCCCTCGCAGTGGCCGCAGCTCATGCCGGTCACCTTGTAGACGGTGGTGACGGGGCCCGTGGTGTCGGTCTGAGCGGTCATCGTTGCTCCTCGTAGAGGTGTTCGGGGCCAGTGGGGTCCCTGGGGGATCCCCGACTTGGCCACAGTATACCCCTAGGGGGTATGAATCGTCACGACTCGCTGTGCGCGGGGCCCGGCCGGAGGCCCGCCCGGAACAACTCGCGAGCGTCACGCCATAACTCCGCAAGGGGCACGTCCGTTTTATGTGGGTGCGGGTGAGTGCCCGCGATGATGTCAGGAAGGCAGGAAACCAATGAGACGGACTACCCGAAACGGTGTGTTCGCCGTCGCCGCCGCGTCCGGCGCGATGGTCGTGGCGTTCCCGGTGTCCGCCGCCTTCGCGGCCGACGGGGCCGGTGCCGAGGCAACGGCGGCCGGCTCGCCCGGTGTGCTCTCCGGCAACAACGTCCAGGTCCCGGTGCACGTGCCGGTGAACATCTGCGGCAACACCGCCGACGTGGTGGGGCTGCTCAATCCGGCCGCGGGCAACACCTGTGTGAACGGCGGTGCGGCGAAGACCGCAGGTGCCGGGAAGAACGGTACGGCGAAGGCCGTCGTTGCCGGGACCAGCGGCGCGGCGAAGGCCCGCGGCGCCGGCGACAGCGGCGCATCGGTCGCGTCCGGTGGGGCGTCGGCCCACGGCAGCACCGCGGACTCGCCCGGGCTGCTGTCGGGCAACGGCCTCCAGCTCCCGATCGACCTGCCGGTGAACGTCTCCGGGAACAGCGTCAACGTGGTCGGTGTGGGCAACCCGGTCTTCGGCAACCACTCGGTCAACGAATCCGGCCACCACCCGATTCCGGCCCCGCACTCCGCGGTCCCCAAGCCCCGGGCCCCCAAGCCCCCGGCTTCCGCCCGGTCCCACCCCGCCCCGCGCCCCGTGGCGTCCTCGCTGGCCCACACCGGAGCGGACCTCACGGCCCCCGCTCTTGCGGGCAGCGTCGCGCTCATCGTCACGGGTGGGATCCTGTACCGCCGCTTCAGTGGGGGCCACGTCCGCTGAGGCGGCCCCCACGTCCGCCGGTGCGCCCCGGTTCGGACCAGTGCTGCGGGCCCACTGTGCCCTCTCCCGGACCCGCAGTGCCGAACCGGCGACGTGCCCCCCCGGGGCCGGTGCCCGAGTCACCGACGGGCGCCGGCCCTGTCCTGCGGGACCGAGGGCCGCGTGTGCCCACGCGGCCCCTCACGAAGCGTCCGCTGTCCCACTGGCTGACCGGCCACCGGCCGGAGACCCCTTGGGGCGGAATCGAGAGTGGGACGAGCGGTCGGCGGGCACAGGCCCGCGCTCCCCTCCGGCCCACCAGCCGGCAGGCTGCGGAGGGCGGGAGGAACCGGCGCGTGACTCAAGGTGCGCCGTGTCGTTGAAGGGGTGCGTTCCCTTCGGTCAGGGCCCCGGAAGTCATGCGAAGAACTTCCGGGGCCCTGGCGTGTTCCGGCCGGTCCGGGCAGACCGGTCCCCGCAGCAGCCTGTCGGTTGTCGTACACGACAGCACCGCGTTCCCTGAGCGGTCCCGGGCAACCGCGGAACGCGGCCGCCGGGATTGCGGATGGGCCGTCGGGAATCACGTGCACGCGGAGCGCGAAGGCGGATCCCCGTCGGGCCAACGGCGGTCGCGGGCGTTCGGGACACGCGAGGGCATCCGGCCGCCGGCCGAGCAGCGGTCCGGTCGGCGGCGTCCATGCGTGGGAAAGGGCACGCTCAGACCACGAGACACGCCACACGCGATGGCACTGGCGTGGTCTCGACGGAATGGTCTGTGCGTGCCCGGGGCAGAGGGCGGCGAGGCCGTCAGAGCGCCTGGCTGTTGCAGCCCATGTCCGAGCCGAGGTGGCTCTGCTGCGCGCCGGGGTTGCCTTCACCGTTCAGCAGGTTGCCCGCCAGGCCGGTGATCGCACCGATGCTGCCGATCACCTCGATGTTCATGTCGTGCGAGCGGCACTCGATGCCCTGCGTGATGTCGAGGTCGTGGCCCGGCTCACCGTGTGCGAACGCGGCGTTGCCGCCGAAGGAGCCGACACTGCCGAGGATGGCGCCCACGAGGACCGCCTTGTGAAACGTGCGCATGGGTTCTCCGTTGGTTGAGGGGACGCGATCTGCACCAGATCGGGTCGGGATTTCGGTGAGGCTGTCAGCCGAGCCGGGGAAGCCCCAGCTGGCCGACGGGTGGCGCCGCGACCTGCCCGAGGCCGACCGGAGCCAGTTCCGGCACGCTCCCCGGCGTGATCTGCGGGTTGAGGAGCGGGTTGATCTGAGGGTTCACCTGGGGGTTCACCTGCGGGGCGACGTGCGCCGGAGGTTCCGGGGCGAACGCCTGGGGCACCGCCACCTGAGGGGCGACCTGCGGCATGACCTGCGGCATGACCTGGGGCACCACCTGCGCCCGCTGCGGGGGAGCGGCTTGGACCGGCTGCGGGGGAGCGGCCTGCTGCGGGTAAGGCGTGGAGGAGGCCTGTGCCGTCCCGAGCGACGTGGCAGAGGCCGTGGCGTAGCCGGTCTGCTGTTGCGGCGCCGGCTGCGCGTACTGAGGCGGGGCCTGCTGGGGTGCGGGCTGTGCGTACTGGGGAGCCGGTGCGGGTTGTGCGTACTGGGGAGGCGGGGCCTGCTGGGGTGCGGGTTGTGCGTACTGAGGTGGCGCCTGCTGGGGAGCCGGTGCGGGTTGCGCGTACTGGGGAGGCGGGGCCTGCTGGGGTGCGGGCTGTGCGTACTGAGGTGGCGCCTGCTGGGGAGCCGGTGCGGGCTGTGCGTACTGGGGAGGCGGGGCCTGCTGAGGGGCCGGTGCGGGCTGTGCGTACTGGGGAGGCGGGGCCTGGTAAGCGGGATACTCGGGAGCCGGCGCCGGAGCGGGACCGCCAGGTCCGACGAGCGTGTCGGCATGGCTGACGCCGACGCCGATGGCGGACAGACCGCCGGCCGCCGCTACAACGAGCGCGGCCTTGTGAAGCTTGCGCATGAAACCCTCGGCCCTTCGATACCTGAAACGTTGCCTTCAGCGCGGTCACGCGTGCGGCGGGTGCGGTTATTCGCACTGCACGGTCAGCAGCGGTGATGCTGAGCAGCACGCGGACTTCGCGGCGGAGCCGACAGCGAATCCACTCACCTCTGTTCGGGTTGACGGCCGCTGCCCCTCTCCCCGTTGGAACGACCACTCCTCGCTGTGGTCACGGTTCTTGAGAGCCGTCACCCGTTTGCTCCGACGGGCGGCATTACGTCTGGGTCCACGCGCCTTTGGGTCAAATGGGTGACCCCTGGGGGGCGCCCGTATCTGAGTCCGCTCCCACCTCGTTCCTCAGGAGCCAAGCGCGATGCTCCATCGCCGCCGCAGAGAGGGCAGCAAGAACAGCGACAACTGTGCTGCCGCATCAGCAATTCACCAGGTTCCGTGCACAGGTCGAGAAGGGCCGAGGATTCCATGCGCAAGCTTCAGCAAGTCGCGCTCGTCGTCGCAGCAGCCGGTGGTCTGTCCGCCGTCGGCGCCGGCCCAAGTTCCGCCGCCACTCCCGCCTACAACGGGGCTGTGCCGCCGCCCGTTTCACAGCCGGACGCCCAGGCCGCCGCGGCCACCTCATCTCAGGCGACCGCGCAGACGTACGGTTCACCGGCACTGCGGCAGGCGCCCCCCCAGCGGGGCACCGAAGTCGCCCCGCAGATCAACCCGCAGTTGAACCCGCAGATCAGTCCGCAAGTCACCCCGCAGGCGCCGCAGTCGCAACAGGGCGCCCCGGTCCACCAGAACAACCTGTTCCGTCCGTACCAGGAGTGCAGCCCGCAGACGCTGCTCGACGCGAACATCCCGGTCGCTCTGCTCGCGGCGTCGGAGACGCACGGCGTCGAGTGCACTCAGGCCAACAGTCAGGCGAACTCCCTCGCCAGCGCCACCGCGATGCGGCAGTAGCGCTACCTGATACGGCCTTTCGGGTCATTGCTGTCGCGGACTCACGAATTCGGCGCGTTGATGTCCGTTTTGGGGTATTTCGTATTAGTCTCCCGTAACTGAGACGAGTCGATCGAGCACAGATCGAACTCACCCACATCCACTCGGAGATGACATGCGCAAGCTTCGCAACGTTGCCGTCCTGGTCGCCGCGCTCGGCACCATCGGACTCGTGAGCGGCACGGCCCACGCGGGCCAGGGTGGCGGCAAGGACGGTGACCACGGCGACAGGTTCAAGATCACGCAGAGCTCGCAGTGCAAGTCGCACGACCTGAACCTCGACATCCTCGGCGAGGTCGGCCTGCTCGACGGCGTGCTGGGCAACGGCCTCAACGGCGAAGGCAACCCGGGCGCCCAGGCCACCAACATCGGCTCGACGATGGGCTGCAACAACAGCGCCCTCTGAGAGTCCTGTCCGGCGCGACAGACGTCGGATGATCAACGGTCCCGGCAGCCGAGTATCAAGCAGGGTGCCGGGACCATTCGCACCCGCCGACAGGCCCTCCGCGGCGGCGAGAGCCGCTCGCATTCGGCGCGTTGCAGGCTTTCCGCAACGACGTACCAGTCTTCGTGAACGCACGAAAGTCGGTCTCTCGTAGATCGCATCCACCCTCACTTCACGGGAGATGACATGCACAAGCTTCGCATGGCTGCCGTCCTCTTCGCCGCAATCGGGAGCGTCGGGCTCCTGGGCGCCGGCGCTGCCCACGCCGACCAGGGCTGGGGCAAGGGCGGCGACAAATTCGACGTCAAGCAGAGCAGCACCTGTTCGTCGCACGACCTGAACCTCGACATCCTCGGCGAGGTCGGTATCGGCAACGGCCTGGGCGGCAACCTGCTGAACGGCGAGGGCAACCCGGGAGCCCAGGCCACCCACATCGGCTCGACGATGGGTTGCAACAACAGCTTCGGCGGCGGCCAGTAGAGCGGACAGCAATTCCCGGAACCCCGGCCATCGGCCAGGGTTCCGGGAATTTTTCTTTGCCCGGCGAATATGCGGCCGTATTGGCGGGCCAGTGTACGTCCGCGGAAACGAAACGCCGGACCGGGGTCGCTCCGGCCCGGCAGTCTCCGGTATTCCTCAGAGCTCGATGTGCGGCTTCTTGAAGCCCTTGGGCAGCTCCGCCCTGTTGGAGCAGTCCACAACCTGCCCCACGTCGGCGGACCCACTGCCCGTCAGTTCGTCCTCCGGGAACACCACGCGCGGCCGGTCCGCAGTCGAGCAGTTCTGCTCCTGCTTGAGGGTGTGTGTGCCATCCTTGTCGGTCCGGGTCTCGCTCTTGCGGACGCAGACGGTTCCTCCCTGCGCAGTGGACTTGCAGTCACCCGGATTCGTGTCCGCGTACGCGTGGCCGGCGCCGACGCACACCAGGGCGAGACCGCCGACGAGCCCCGAGACGGTGGCGATCTTCTGCAGACTGAACATGTGTTGCTTTCCTTTACGACAGAGGCCCGGGCGCTTGTGCCATTGACCGGCGTGCGCCCGGGCCGAGAAGGTCGGAACAGATCATCCTGCGCCCGGGCGCGCGGCGAGCCGAACGCGTAGGCGGGATGGCGGCAGCCCGGACGCGCGCCGTTGGATTGCCGCGCGTCCGGGCTGACTTCGTCATGGGGTGTCACTCGGCACACCGTCGAACGGATGCGCCCGTTGCCGTGGCGCCGAGGGGATGCGCCCCGTTACGTCTTTACTCGCCCTGGTGGTCCCCGCCCTCGTGGTCCCCGCCCTCGTGGTCCCCGTAGCCCTCCTCGGGCCCGGCGTACCTCTGCTCCTCCGGCTGGCCCTCGTGCTTGTCCTGCGGCTGCACGTAGTAACCGCCACCGACGGCCACGGCGTTCGCCGAGGAGTTGGCCACGGCGGTGACCTCCGGAGCCGAGTCGTCGCCGCCGTGGGCGAAGCCGACCCCGGCGCCGAGGGTGGACAGGCCCATAACCGCCGCCGCTACGACCGCAGCGCGCTGAAACTTACGCATGTTAGACCCTTTCTGACCCAGGCACGGTGCCTGGACTGACTACTCAACGTGAGCTTATGTGGACGTTGAGTAATAATTCAGGATCTACACTCCACATGTCGCGTCGATCCCTCTTATGCCGTAGAGGCACCGTGAGGCGTCGGTCGGGGAGCTGTGGTTGCCGGGGTCAACGCCACAGGCTGGGCGACTCCGGCCGGCCCTCGGCCTTTTCGGGCACTCCCCTTGTGGTGGGGGAGCAGGTCACCTCGGGTCCGAGCCGTGTCTGGCCATTACCCAGGGCGGCCGGCAGGGTGAGGGGGTCCACCTTCTGGCAGTTCTCCTGGTGGGGGATGACGCCGTCTTCGGGAATCTCACCCGTGATCCGCTGTGTGCAGGTGAGGCCGCCCAGGAGATCCCGGGTGCAGGTTCCCGGGTCGCTTCCGGCGTACGCCTGGGTGGCGCCGACGCAGGTCAGGGTGAGGCTGCCGAGCAGCCCCGAGGCGGCCACGATCTTCTTCGTGCTGAACATGTGATGCGTTTTCCCTCTGTCGGGGTGCCCGGGTGGTCGGGCACCGTGCGCCCCGGGCACCGGCCGCGCCGGGCTCTGTCTTCGACGCTCGGGCGGCCGGCCGGGGAGCGGGACCCTGCGGGGTCGGCCTCGCAGGGTCCCGCGTGAGCGTCGCGCGCGATGACCGCCGGGCTCAGCCAGTGAAAGCGCTGTTGTATTGGCCGCAGGTGGTGTCCATGGTGTCAGCGAGACCGAGGACGGCGATCGGGACGTCGTTCTCGGACACCGTCTGCGGGCTGCACTCCTGGTAGGGGCGGTAGAGGTCGGTGACCTGCAGCCCTCCGTCGGGGGTGTCGGCGATGGCGGTGCCGGCGCCGATGGCCGACAGGCCGCCGGCCGCCACTGCTGCGATCACGACCTGCTGAAGCTTGCGCATGGAACCCTCGGTTCTTTGCTTGTTCGTTGAGGCTAGTTGCCTAGTGTGACCAAGCCGATACTAGCAGTAACGAACGGGGTGTTCTGTGCCGGGCGCCTGTGTCACGCGGGGCAAGGGGCCTGAGAACCGGGCGTTCGCCAATGCCTGGGCCGGTCAGGGCCGTTGTCGCCCGGTGTCGGGCGTCGGGTCACATGAGCTCGTGCGGGTGAAGTGCAGCGCGAGCGTCAACGAGGGGCAGGGAAGGGGTGGTTGCGTCAGAAGTAAGCCGGCTCCGCGACCCGGAGGCCGTCTCCTGCCGACGCGGAGAGGATCAGGTCCCGCAGTCCCTCGACGTACCGTCGTACGTTCTTGCAGGCGACGTCGGTGTCCGGGTAACGGCAGGCGAGCCACAGCCCTTCGTGCAGCCTGTTGACCCAGACGCACACCTGGTCGCCGTACGACACCCGGATCAGCCCGTACGCCTTCCTCTCGGTCCAGCGGGCCGAGCCGGGAGTGAGTCTGGCGTCCACGTACGAGACGATCGAGTACAGGTCGGGTGAGGTCGGGCGGAAGTCCGCGCCGAGCAGGCGGAGTACGCGGGCCAGCGGGATGCGCGCAAGCGAGCGGTTCGCCCGCAGTTCGGCGCGGACGGCGGTGAGCGCGTCGTCGAAGTCCCGTGTCGCGGGCACCTCGATCGGCGCACCGCCGACGTACCAGCCCACGGAATCTGACCAAGCGGGCTTCAGCCGGGTGTGGAACGGGACGACCGTGCGGTAGTACGGCTGACCGCCGAGCTCGTGGACGATCAGACTGGTTGCGGCCAGGAGGCCCACCAGGCTGCCGCCATGGGGTCGGCAGCGCTCCTCGAAGGCGGCGGCCGCGCCCGCGTCGAGGAGCGGCTCGCACATCAGCTTCTGGGCCGGCAGTGTGCTGCCGGGTCGCAGGCCGAGGTCGACGGGGAACTCCGGAAGCCTCCCGTCGCACCGGCTGATGAACTCTCGCCAGCGCGCGACGATCGCGTGTGTGTCGTCGATCCCGTCCGCGTCCGCCCGCTCCTGTTCGCAGAAGTCCACATAACTCCCCACGGATGTACCGGTGGTGGGCTGGCCCGTGACGTCCGCCGTGTACAGTTCGTGGATTTCCTCCGGGATGCGCTGGAGGGAGTAGGCGTCGACGTTGGTGTGGTCGAACACCGCGTACACGCTGGTGGAGTCGTCGCGGACGACGGCCGCGTAGATGAGGTTCGGCCAGCCGAGCGCGTCCGCCGCCACATCGAACCGGTCCTGCATGTACCGGACCAGAGCCTTCGCGTCGGTGAAGTCGCCGATCACCTCGCGGCGCAGCGACACGTCCTTCTCGGCGAGCGTGAACCGGCGCAGTTCGTCGCCCGCCCACCGGAAGCCGCTGCGCAGTGTCTCGTGCCGCACCGTCCAGCGGCGCAGCGCCTGTTCGAGTGCGTCGAGGTCGGCTCGGCCCGGCAGGTCGAACGCGGTGCCCAGCCACGTCGGTACGAACAGTCCGTCCGCGCGCACCGACCGTGCCGTTCTGACGTGTGACTCCTGGATGTACGCCGGCGGCCGCGGGTCCGCCGGCAGTGCTGACGCCGCCGTGATGGTCGCCGGGCTGAACGTCCACTCGACGAGCCGTCCCGGCCGGACCTCGGAGCGCTGGATGTCAGAAATTCGCACGGTGGCGTCTCCTTCGCAGAAGACACCAGCTTGATCAGAGCGGAGCCGTGTGCGAGCAGTGGTCGCTGTGTCGTCGGCTTTTCATCGGGATGTGTGACGTCTCGAACGGCGAAGCGACTCTTCTCCCGACGGCAACCGGGCCGCGCGCGTACGGTGTTCGCCACCGGAATCGTGGCACGAACGCGGTCGTACGAACTCGTCGTCGTCACACCGACTTTCAGCGGTGGCGACCGGGAACCCTCTCCCCTGACCTAGCCTTCGCACAGGTTCCCGGAAGGAGCGTGTATGCGAGCCGTGGTCTTCGAGCGGTACGGCGACCCAGCCGAGGTGACGGACGTGCCCGACCCCCGCCCCGCCCCCCATGGCGTGGTCGTCCGTGTCGAGGCCACCGGCCTCTGCCGCAGCGACTGGCACGGCTGGATGGGGCACGACCCGGACATCACGCTGCCGCACGTGCCGGGGCATGAACTCGCCGGTGTGGTCGAGTCGGTGGGCGCGCGGGTGACTGGCTGGCGGCCCGGCGACCGGGTCACCGTGCCGTTCGTCTGCGCCTGCGGCAGCTGCCCGTCCTGCGCGGCGGGCGACCAGCAGGTGTGCGAGCGGCAGACCCAGCCCGGCTTCCACCACTGGGGCTCCTTCGCCGAGTACGTGGCGCTCGACCACGCCGACGTCAATCTCGTCGCGCTGCCGGACGACATGACGTACGCCACCGCCGCCGCCCTCGGCTGCCGCTTCGCCACCGCGTTCCGGGCGGTGGTGCAGCAGGGGCGGGTGGCGGCCGGGGAGTGGGTCGCGGTGCACGGTTGCGGCGGGGTCGGCCTGTCCGCCGTGATGATCGCGGCGGCCTCGGGGGCCCGGGTGGTCGCGGTCGACGTGTCACCTCGAGCGCTGGAGCTGGCGCGGACGTTCGGAGCCGCGGAGTGCCTGGACGCGACCGGCGTGTCCGACCCGGCCGCCGCCGTCCGGGAGCTGACCGGCGGCGGCGCCCACCTCTCCCTCGACGCGCTCGGCTCGCCCGCCACCTGCGCGGCCTCCGTGAACGGCCTGCGCCGTCGCGGCCGGCACGTCCAGGTCGGTCTGCTGCCCTCGCCCGACGGCACCACCCCGGTCCCGATGGCCCGCGCGACAGCCCTGGAGCTGGAACTCCTCGGCAGCCACGGCATGGCCGCCCACACCTACCCCGGCATGCTCCACCTGGTCCGCTCCGGCGTGCTGCGTCCGGATCTCCTGGTGACCCGGACGATCACGCTCGACGCGGCTCCGGCGGCCCTGGCGGCGATGGACACGGCGCCGGGCGCGGGCGTCACGGTCATCGAGCCCTGGAGCTGACAGCTCAGCACCCACCACCGCTTCCCCCCGAGGCCCGCTGCCCGGCACCGTGTCCGTGAGAGCGCGTCAGTCGTCTCTGCGGCCGCGGTTGCCGGGGCGGGAGGCGACCCAGGCGCGGACGGTGTCGGCGTACCAGTAGGGCTTGCCGCCCTCGACATGGTCGGGCGGGGGCAGCAGCCCGTGCTTGCGGTAGGACCGCACGGTGTCCGGCTGCACCCGGATGTGCGCCGCGATCTCCTTGTAGGACCAGAGCCTTCGGTCGGCCATGCGTTGCACCTCCCCGCGCGCACCACGGCGACGACCGGGGAGGGCCGCCGGGGGGACCGGGCGCTGCGCTGATCATCAAGCCTGTGCCCGGTGAACGACACAGAGTGACCGACGGAACTCCCCTGTCGACCGGGTGTGACCGAGAACCCGCGTACTCGTGACATGTGTGACGGGAGGGGGGTGTTTGTGACACACCCATCACAAAGCGCAACCCTCGCGGGCGGCCCCGCCCAACCTCCGGAGGGATCTGGTCCGAATGTCTGGACAAAACATTGACATGGCTCGGCATGCGGGACTAGAAAGCCGGGGAGAGCCATGACGAAGGGAAGCCGATGGCCTACGACCTGATCACCATGGGGCGGATCGGAGTGGACCTGTACCCGCTACAGACCGGTGTCCCGCTCGCCCAGGTGTCGTCCTTCGGCAAGTTCCTCGGCGGGTCGGCGACGAACGTCGCGGTCGCCGCGGCCCGCCTCGGCCGGCACACCGCCGTGATCACCCGCACCGGCGACGACCCGTTCGGCACCTACCTCCACGAGGCGCTGCGCGGCTTCGGCGTCGACGACCGCTGGGTCACCCCCGTCCCCGGCCTCCCGACTCCCGTCACCTTCTGCGAGGTCTTCCCGCCGGACGACTTCCCGCTCTACTTCTACCGGCGGCCCAAGGCCCCCGACCTGGAGATCGACGCCCACGAGCTGGACCTGGACGCCGTCCGCGAGGCCCGGATCTTCTGGGTCACCGGCACCGGCCTGAGCGAGGAGCCGAGCCGTACGGCGACCCTCGCGGCCCTCGCCCACCGGGCCAAGGCGGGCATCACCGTCTTCGATCTCGACTGGCGCCCCATGTTCTGGTCGGACCCCGACACCGCCCGCCCCTTCTACGCCGAGGCCCTGCGCCACACCACCGTCGCCGTCGGCAACCTGGACGAGGTGGAGGTCGCGACCGGGGTGCGCGAGCCGCATGCCGCCGCCCGCGCCCTGCTGGACGCCGGGGTCGAACTGGCCGTCGTCAAGCAGGGACCCAAGGGGGTCCTCGCCGTCAACCAGCGGGGCGAGTCCGCCGAGGTCCCGCCCCTGCCCGTCACCGTACTCAACGGACTCGGCGCCGGGGACGCCTTCGGTGGCTCCCTCTGCCACGGCCTGCTGGCGGGCTGGGACCTGGAGACGATCATGCGGCACGCCAACGCGGCCGGTGCCATCGTCGCCTCCCGCCTGGAGTGCTCCTCCGCGATGCCGACCCCGGACGAAGTGGCCGCCGCGCTCGACGCCGGAGCGGTGCTGTGAGGGCCGGCCGCGTCACAGGCACGCACCCCGAGGGCGGAGCCGGCACCGGCCCCGAAGCCACCGCGGACACTCCCCGCGAAGGCACCCCGCCCGCTTCCCGCGAGGGCACCGCACCCCACCCCGACGGCACCGCCCCCCGCAGAGGCGCCGCAGGCACCCCGCGTCGCCGGGTCGACGTGGCCGAACTCGTCCGTGTCCGCACCCGGCATCCCGAGGCGATCGCCGAGGCCGCCGCCCGTCGGGCTCGCAGGCCGTTGCTGAACGAGAGCGGGCGGCTGATGATCGTCGCCGCCGACCACCCGGCCCGTGGCGCGCTCGGCGTCGGTGACCGCAAGCTCGCCATGGCCAACCGCGCCGACCTGCTGGAACGCCTCTGCCTCGCGCTGTCCCGGCCCGGTGTCGACGGCGTCCTCGCCACCGCCGACATACTCGACGACCTGCTCCTGCTCGGCGCCCTGGACCACAAGGTCGTCATGGGCTCCATGAACCGTGGCGGCCTGCAAGGGGCCAGCTTCGAGCTGGACGACCGGTTCACCGGCCACCGCCCGGAGGACATCGAGCGCCTCGGCTTCGACGCGGGCAAGCTGCTGCTGCGCGTCGACTACAGCGACCCGGGCTCCCTGACCACCCTGGAGTCCACCGCCCGTGCCATCGACGCCATGGCCGCGCGCCGGCTGCCGGTGTTCGTGGAGCCGTTCATCAGCCGCCGTACCCCCGAGGGGAAGGTGGCGAACGACCTGTCCGCCGAGGCGGTCACCCGGTCCATCGCCATCGCCTCCGGCCTCGGCGGCTCCTCCGCCTACACCTGGCTGAAGGTGCCGGTCACCGAGAACCCCGACGACATGGCCCGGGTGATGGAGACCTCCACGCTGCCCGCCGTGCTGCTCGGCGGGGACATCGGCGACTCGCCCGAGGACCAGGTCGCCGCGTACGAGAAGTGGCGCGGCGCGCTCCAACTCCCCACCGTGCGCGGCCTGGTGGTCGGCCGCTCGCTGCTGTACCCGGCGGACGGCGATGTGGCCGCCGCCGTGGACACCGCCGTAGGACTGCTGTGAGGGCCGCATGACCAGCACCGACCTGCATCTGCCCCGGGGTGCCACCGCGAATCCCCAGTACGCCGTCGACATCGATCCCAAGTTGGCCGGCTGGTCACACAGCAGCCTGCGTGTCGTCGAGTTGGCGCCCGGTGGCAGCCATACGTTCACCACCGGGGACAGTGAGTGGATCGTGCTTCCGCTGGAAGGCGGATGTACCGTACAAACGGAGCACAACGAGTTTCAACTCCTGGGCCGGGAGGGCGTGTTCGCGGATGTCTCCGACTTCGCGTACGTGCCCCGGGACGCCCGGGTCCTGATCGCCTCCGGCGCGGGAGGCCGCTTCGCCCTGGCAGGAGCGAAGTGCGAGCGACGACTCCCCGCCCGCTACGGCCCCGCGCCGGAGGTCCCCGTCGAGGAGCGCGGCAGCGGCACGTGCGCCCGCCGGGTGCGCAACTTCGCCTCCGCCGACTCCTTCGCCTGCGACAAGCTGATCGCCGTGGAGGTGATCACGCCGGGCGGCAACTGGTCGTCGTACCCGCCGCACAAGCACGACGAGCACCGGCCGGGCGAGGAGTCCGAGCTGGAGGAGATCTACTACTTCGAGATCGACGGCCCGAACGGGCTCGGCTACCAGCGGGTGTTCCCCTCGCGGGAGGGCGGTGCCGACGTCCTCGCCGAGGTCCGCTCCGGTGACGCCGTCCTCGTCCCCGACGGCTGGCACGGCCCGTCCATCGCCCAGCCCGGGCACGACATGTACTACCTGAACGTCATGGCGGGCCCGGGCCGGACCCGGGAATGGCGGATCTGCTTCCACCCCGACCACGTAGAAAGCACAGGGGGATACCGATGACGATCCGGCTGACCGTCGCCCAGGCGCTCGTCCGCTTCCTCGCCGCCCAGTACACCGAGCGGGACGGCGAGCGCCGGCGGCTCATCGGCGCCACCTGGGGCATCTTCGGGCACGGCAACGTCGCCGGCATCGGCCAGGCACTGGTCGAGTACGCCGACGTGATGCCGTATCACCAGGGCCGCAACGAGCAGTCCATGGTGCACGCGGCGGTCGGCTACGCCCGCCAGTCGAACCGCCTGTCCACGCACGCGGTCACGACGTCGATCGGCCCCGGCGCGACGAACCTCGTCACCGGCGCCGCCCTCGCGACCATCAACCACCTCCCGGTGCTGCTCCTGCCCGGCGACGTCTTCGCCGCCCGCCCCGCCGACCCGGTCCTCCAGCAACTGGAGGTGCCGTACGCGGGCGATGTGTCGGTCAACGACACCCTGCGTCCGGTGTCGAGGTACTTCGACCGCGTCACCCGGCCGGAGGCCCTGATCCCGAGCGCGCTCCAGGCCATGCGGGTCCTCACCGACCCGGTGGAGACCGGCGCGGTCACCCTCGCCCTGCCGCAGGACGTGCAGGCGGAGGCCTTCGACTGGCCGGAGGAGTTCTTCGCCGAGCGCGTGTGGACCGTACGACGGACGGGCGCGGACCCGGCCGAGCTGGCGGAGGCGGTCCGGGTGATCCGCTCCGCCGCACGGCCCCTCGTCATCGCCGGCGGCGGAGTCCACCACAGCCGCGCCGAGGAGGCCCTCGCCGAGTTCGCCGCGGTGACCCGCATCCCGGTCGCCTCCACGCAGGCCGGGAAGGGCTCACTCCGGTACGACCATCCGCAGGACGTCGGCGGGGTCGGCCACACCGGCACGGCGACCGCCGACGAGCTGGCCCGCACCGCGGACCTGGTGATCGGCGTCGGCACCCGGTACACCGACTTCACCACCGCCTCCGGCACCCTCTTCGAGAACCCGGCCGTCCGCTTCCTGAACCTCAACATCGCGCCTTTCGACGGCCACAAGCTGGCCGGACTCCCGCTGATCGCCGACGCCCGCAACGGCCTGGAAGAGCTGACCGAGCGGCTGGAGATGCACGGCCACCGGGTCGCCGACTCCTACGTCAGCGAGTACACCGAGGACAAGGAGCGCTGGGAGCAGCGCGTCGACGCCTGCTTCGAGGCGGACGAGATCGACGTACGGCCCACCCAGCCGCAGGTCATCGGCGCTCTGGACGCGCTGGTGGACGAGTCGGACGTCATCATCAACGCGGCCGGCTCGCTCCCGGGCGACCTGCACAAGCTGTGGCGGGCGCGGTCGTACGACCAGTACCACCTGGAGTACGGCTACTCCTGCATGGGCTACGAGATCCCGGCCGCCCTCGGTGTGAAGCTCGCCGCGCCCGAGCGGAACGTGTGGGCGCTGGTCGGCGACGGCACGTATCTGATGATGCCGACGGAGATCGTGACCGCCGTGCAGGAGGGCATCGCGATCAAGATCCTGCTGGTGCAGAACCACGGGTACGCCTCGATCGGGGGGCTCTCGGAGTCGGTGGGCGGCGAGCGGTTCGGCACGGCCTACCGCTACACCGCCGAGGACGGCACGTTCAGCGGCGCCCCGCTGCCCGTAGACCTCGCCGCCAACGCGGCCAGCCTGGGCATGCGGGTGCTGCGCGCGAAGACCGTACGGGACCTGCGCGCGGCGCTCGCCGAGGCGCGGGCCGCCGACACTCCCACATGTGTCTACGTGGAGACCGAAACGTCCGACACTGTGTCGGGCGCGCCTCCGGCGCAGGCCTGGTGGGATGTTCCTGTGGCCGAGACCGCGACCCGACCGTCCGCGGTCAAGGCACGTGAGCTGTACGAACGGCACGTCTCCACCCGACGCCGCCATCTGTGAGAAGGAGTCTCTGGGCATGACGAAGATCGTCAACCACTGGATCGGCGGGAAGACCGTCGAAGGCGCGTCGGGTGCGTACGGGCCGGTCACCGACCCGGCGACCGGCGCGGTCACCACGAAGGTCGCGTTCGCGTCGGTCGAGGAGGTGGACGCGGCGGTCGCGGCGGCCAAGGACGCCTTCACGACCTGGGGCCAGTCCTCGCTGGCCCAGCGCACGTCCATCCTCTTCAAGTTCCGCGCGCTGCTCGACGCCCACCGCGACGAGATCGCCGAGCTGATCACCGCCGAGCACGGCAAGGTGCACTCGGACGCGCTGGGGGAGGTCGCGCGCGGCCTGGAGATCGTCGACCTGGCCTGCGGCATCAACGTCCAGCTGAAGGGCGAGCTGTCCACCCAGGTCGCCAGCCGCGTCGACGTGGCCTCGATCCGCCAGCCGCTCGGTGTCGTCGCCGGCATCACGCCGTTCAACTTCCCGGCGATGGTCCCGATGTGGATGTTCCCGATCGCCATCGCGTGCGGCAACACCTTCGTGCTGAAGCCGTCCGAGAAGGACCCGTCGGCGTCGGTCCGCCTCGCCGAGCTGCTCGCCGAGGCCGGCCTGCCCGACGGTGTCTTCAACGTCGTGCACGGCGACAAGGTGGCCGTCGACCGCCTCCTGGAGCACCCGGACGTCAAGGCCGTCTCCTTCGTCGGCTCGACCCCGATCGCCCGCTACATCCACACCACCGCCTCCGCCAACGGCAAGCGCGTGCAGGCCCTGGGCGGCGCCAAGAACCACATGCTGGTCCTGCCGGACGCCGACCTGGACGCGGCGGCCGACGCGGCCGTGAGCGCGGCCTACGGCTCCGCGGGCGAGCGCTGCATGGCCATCTCGACGGTCGTGGCGGTGGGCGCCATCGGCGACACGCTGGTGGAGAAGATCCGCGAGCGCGCCGAGAAGATCAAGATCGGCCCGGGCAACGACCCGACGTCCGAGATGGGCCCGCTGATCACCAAGGCGCACCGGGACAAGGTGGCTTCCTACGTCTCGGGTGCGGCCGACGAGGGCGCCGAGGTGGTGCTCGACGGCACCGGCTACACCGTCGAGGGCTTCGAGGACGGCCACTGGATCGGTATCTCGCTGCTGGACAAGGTGCCGACCAGCGCCAAGGCGTACCAGGACGAGATCTTCGGCCCGGTGCTGTGCGTGCTGCGCGCCGAGACGTACGAGGAGGGCGTGGCCCTCATCAACGCCTCGCCGTTCGGCAACGGCACCGCGATCTTCACCCGGGACGGCGGCGCCGCCCGCCGCTTCCAGCTGGAGATCGAGGCCGGCATGGTCGGCGTGAACGTGCCGATCCCGGTGCCGGTGGGCTACCACTCCTTCGGCGGCTGGAAGGACTCCCTCTTCGGCGACCATCACATCTACGGCAACGACGGCACGCACTTCTACACCCGCGGCAAGGTCGTCACCACGCGCTGGCCCGACCCGGCCGACGCCCCGGCGGGCGTGGACCTGGGCTTCCCGCGCAACCACTGACCCGGACAGCACGGTGCCCCGCCCTCTGCCTGACAGAGGGCGGGGCACCGGTGTGCTCAGCGCTGCTGCTGCTTCTTGATCATGTCGGTGAGGTCGGCGACGCGCCCGGCGGGCGGCGCCTTCACGGTGGCGGTCCTGCCGAACTTGTCGAAGTCCATGCTGATGGTCATGATGCCGATCTTCTCCTTGAGCCGCACCGGCAGGTCGTCGGGGCCGACCCACACATCCATGACGATCGACTTCGCGCCGGTCACCTTGCTCATGGGGCTGCCCTCGCCGTAGACGTCCTTGAGCTTGCCCATGTGCGCGCTGTCGATCACGCCGCGGTAGTGGGTGGTGTGCCGTCCGTTCACGGTCTGCGTGCCGAGGTTCTGGACGTCTTTGGCGTACTTCAGGCCCTTCATGGAGGCGGAGGGGCTGCCGTTGTCCCCGCTGAGGGCCTGGGCGCCCTTCTCACCGAAGAGGACCGAGCCGTCGACCTTGATCCAGTCCTTGCCCTGGTACGGGCCGGAGGGGAAGCGGTCCACGTCGTAGTAGTAGACGCCGTCGACGAACAGGACGTGCGTCGTGGGGGAGTGGTTCATGGCCTGCATGTTCGCGGCCTCGGTGTCCATCTCCACGTCGAAGGCGTACCCGCCGCCCCAGGAGTACGTGCCCTTCATGGAGATCGGGCCGCTGGTGCCGGTGTCGGTCGTCATCCGCACCTCGGCCGAGCCCAGCTGCTCCGTCCGGTCCGTCGCCCTGGTCAGTGCCGCCATCGCCTGGTCGGCCCTGTCGACCGCCTTGACGGCCGTCTTCGCGCTCTCCGTGCCGCAGCCGGAGGCCGCCACCAGCGCTGCCGCCGTGAATCCCACCCATGCGGCGGTGTGCCTCTTCTTCATGTCCCCACCCCGAGAGCTGTGTGTCTGTTGTGCGGGGCGCACTCTATCGGCCGTCACTGACATGGACGCGACCGGTTACCCGTCCGGATACCGGACGGCTGACATTTTTTTGAAACCTTGGCTGCGGTTCCCGTTCAGGGCGGACGAAACGGGTGACGAAGGGATTGCCTACGGATGACCTTTGAAAGCAAGGTCACATCGGCCATGGGTTTGATGGATGCACCTATAGGGCGTCACGGCCTGGGAAAGTGATGCGGCGCATGGTCATCCGGATGTGCGGATTCCGAAGGTAAACGGCCATTGACGTGGCGGTTTTCGTCGGGGTTCTCTATGCAGCGCCGGGAGCGGACGAGACGAACGTACGACGATCCGCCGGAGGCGATAGCGCTCCCGACCCCACCCTCAGCCGCTCACGTCGAACGGAACCGCCGTATGACCGACACGCTCCAGAAGTCCGTGGTAGACACCGCGACGGCCCCCGCACCGGGGCTGAAGCGTTCCATCGGTGTCGTCGGCGGCACCCTGCTGACGCTCTCCTGCGTCACGCCCGCCTCCACGCTCTTCGTCGTCGTCCCCGACCTCTTCGGTTCCCTCGGCACCGCCACCGCCCTGACGATCGCCATCGGCTCCCTCCTCTGTATCGCCGTGGCCTTTTGCTACTCCGAACTGGGCACCCTGATCCCCAGCGCCGGCGGCGAGTACGCCATGGTCTCCACGATGGCCGGCCGCCTCGCGGGCTGGCTGGTCTTCGTGCTCTCCCTGCTGGTCGTGATGATCGTGCCCCCGGTGATCGCGATGGGCACCGCGGACTACCTCGCCCCGCTGGTCCACCTCGACCCGTCCATGACCGGCGCCGGAGTGATGCTGCTGGCCACCCTCGCCGGCCTGCTCGACCTGCGCGCCAACGCCTGGATCACCGGCATCTTCCTGGTCCTGGAGGTCATCGCCGCCGGGGTCGTCGCCCTGCTGGGCTTCTCGCACGGCCACCGCGGGGTGGGCAGCCTGGTCTCGATGCAGGTGGCCGGCGCCCACGGCCACACGGACACCGTGACGGCCATGCTGATCGTCTCGGGGCTCGCCATCGCCCTCTTCGTCACCCAGGGCTTCTCCACCGCCGTCTACCTCTCGGAGGAACTGGAGAACCCGCGCCGCAACGTCGCCCGGACGGTCCTCGCCACCCTCGCCATCTCCACCGTGGTCATCCTGGTGCCGGTCGCCGCCATCACCATGGGCGCCTCCGACCTCCAGGAGCTGACCGGCGGCGACATCAGCTCCATGGTCACGGCCTGGTCCAACTCCGCGGTCGGCACCTTCGTCAGCCTCTGCGTGGCCCTCGCGATCATCAACGCGGGCATCGTCATGGTCATCCAGAACTCCCGCGTCCTGTTCGCCTCCGCCCGCGACAAGGCCTGGCCCGGCCCGGTCAACACCGTCTTCTCCAAGCTCGGCCGCTTCGGCTCCCCCTGGGTCGCCACCCTCGCGGTCGGCGTCCCCGGCGCGGTGCTCTGCTTCGTCAACCTGGACACCCTGTACGGCGTCACCGGCGTCTCGGTGACCGGCATGTACCTGCTGGTCGCGGTCGCCGCCCTGCTCGCCCGCCGCGGCTCCCACAAGCACACGGCAGCCTGGCGGATGCCGCTGTGGCCCGTCATGCCGGTCCTGCTGATCGCCGTCCTGGCCTACATCCTGACCCAGCAGGAGACGAGCTACCTCCTGTGGACCGGCGGCATCACCGCCGCCGCCACCCTGTACTGGGCCCTGTACCTGCGCCCGCGCCGCGACACCCACTGGCTGGTGTCGATCCCGGAGGACGCGCAGGTCTGATCACCCCGTATGGGCAGCGCCCCGAAGAGGCGCGGGGCACTGCGCGACAAGCCACGACGAACCGGCGGTCGGCGGATCACAGGAGCGACCGAGCCGGTGGCCGTACCACGATCGCGGTACGAAATGGCCGACCCGTACTCCCAGGGAAGGGTCGGCCGTTCAACCCCAGGTCGGCAGCGATTGTCAGCACCGCCCCGTACCGTTGACGCATGGATCTTCGACTGCCCGCCCTGCGGAACCTGCTGCGGCGGCCCCGTCGGCTCACCGCCGCCGCGGCCGCCGTCGTGGTGCTCGCAGGCGCCGGCACCTGGACGGCGGCCGTCGCCTCCGACGACCCGCAGGCCGTGCGCCGCAGCGACCAGGTGATGGCGGTCGACGGGGTCCGCCTGGACACGTCGTACTTCACCCCGGCCGACACCGGCCGGCACCCCGCCGTCCTGCTCGCCCACGGCTTCGGCGGCAGCAAGGCCGACATGCGCCGCCAGGCAGAGGACCTCGCCGGCGACGGCTACGCGGTCCTGACCTGGTCCGCGCGCGGCTTCGGCGGGTCCACCGGGAAGATCGGCCTCAACGACCCGAAGGGCGAGGTCGCCGACGTCTCCCGGCTCATCGACTGGCTGGCCAGGCAGCCTCAGGTGCGGCTCGACAAGCCCGGCGACCCGCGCGTGGGCGTGGCCGGCGGCTCCTACGGCGGCGCGATCTCCCTGCTCGCCGCCGGACACGACGACCGGGTCGACGCCATCGCCCCCGCCATCACCTACTGGAACCTCGCGGACGCCCTGTTCCCGAACGGCGTGTTCAAGAAGCTGTGGGCCGGCGTCTTCGTCAACACCGGCGGCGGCTGCGCGAAGTTCGAGCCCGCGCTGTGCCGGATGTACGACCGGGTCGCCGAGTCCGGCACCCCGGACCCGGCCGCCCGGAAGCTGCTCCAGGAGCGCTCACCGTCCGCGGTCGGCGACCGCGTCAAGGTGCCCACGCTGCTGGTGCAGGGGCAGACGGACTCCCTGTTCCCCCTCGGCCAGGCCGACGCGGCCGAGAAGGCGATCCGGGCGAACGGCGCCCCCGTCGACGTCGACTGGATCGCCGGCGGGCACGACGGCGGCGACATGGAGACGAGCCGGGTCGAGGCACGTGTGCGTGCGTGGTTCGACCGGTACCTGAAGGGCGACAAGGGCATCGACACCGGCCCGGCCTTCCGGATCACCCGCACCGGCGGCATCGACTCCACCGACGGCACCGCCCAGCTGCGCGGCGCGAGCGCCGCCGCCTACCCCGGCCTGCGCGACCATCCGCGCTCCATCGCCCTCACCGGCGGCACACAGCGCGTCGCCAACCCGGCCGGGGCGAGCCCGCCCGGCGTCTCCGCCCTGCCCGGCCTCGGCGGCTCGGGCGGCCTCGCCCAGCTCTCCGCGCTCGGCGTCGGCGTCTCCCTGGACTTCCCCGGCCAGTACGCGCGGTTCGACTCGGCGCCCCTCACCCGGGACCTGCGCATCACCGGCACCCCCACCGCCACCGTGCACATCACCTCGACCCGCGACGACGCCGTCCTGTTCGGCAAGGTCTACGACGTCGGCCCCGACGGCACGCAGCAGGTGCTGCCCGCCCAGCTCGTCGCCCCCTTCCGGGTGACCGGCGCCAAGACGGGCAAGGACGTCACCGTCACGCTCCCGGCGATCGACCACGAGGTGCAGAAGGGCCACCGGCTCCGCCTGGTCCTCGCCTCCACCGACCTCGGCTACGCCTCCCCGGCCGCCCCGGCCACCTACACCGTCTCCCTGAAGGGAGACCTGAGCGTCCCGACGGCCCCCGCCGTCACCACCGCCGCCGCACCCCTGCCCGCCTGGGTCTGGTGGCTGCCGGTGGCCGGCGCGGTCGCCGCCCTCGCCCTGCTGCTCACCACCCGCCGCCGGACGGCCGCCCCCGCGCCCGACCCGGAGCTGGCCGAGGTCCCGCTGGTGATCACGGACCTGAGCAAGCGGTACGCCGGCTCCACCGACCGGTACGCGGTCCGGGACCTCTCCTTCCGGGTGGAGAAGGGCCAGGTCCTCGGCCTGCTCGGACCGAACGGCGCGGGCAAGACCACCACCCTGCGCATGCTGATGGGCCTCATCCGGCCGGACGCCGGCGAGATCCGCGTCTTCGGCCACGCCATCCGGCCCGGCGCGTCGGTGCTCTCCCGGGTCGGCGCGTTCGTGGAGGGCGCCGGCTTCCTGCCCCACCTGTCCGGCCGGGAGAACCTGGAGCTGTACTGGCGGGCCACCGGCCGCCCGCCCGAGGACGCCCACCTGGACGAGGCCCTGGAGATCGCCGGGCTCGGCGACGCGCTCGCCCGCGCGGTGCGCACGTACTCCCAGGGCATGCGGCAGCGCCTCGCCATCGCCCAGGCCATGCTCGGCCTGCCCGACCTGCTCATCCTGGACGAGCCCACCAACGGCCTGGACCCGCCACAGATCCGCGAGATGCGCGAGGTGATGATCCGCTACGCGGCCGGTGGCCGTACGGTGATCGTCTCCAGCCATCTCCTCGCCGAGGTGGAGCAGTCCTGCACCCATCTGGTGGTGATGGACCGCGGCCGGCTGGTGCAGGCGGGCCCGGTCCGGGAGATCGTCGGCTCCGGCGACACGCTGCTGGTCGGCACCGCCACACCGGTGGACGAGCCGGTGGCGGAGAAGGTGGGCGCGCTGGCCGGCGTCGCCTCCGCCGTGCGCACCGACGACGGGCTGCTGATCCGGCTCGAACCCGGCGGCTCGGCCGAGCGGCTGATCGTGGAGCTGGTGCGGCTGGAGGTGCCGGTCGCCTCGGTCGGCCCGCACCGCCGTCTGGAAGACGCCTTCCTCACCCTGATCGGAGGTTCCGCATGAGCACGCTCACCGAGGTCGCCTCCGGCTACCAGGCGGGCCGCACCCTGCCCCTGCGGGTCGAGCTGGTCCGCCAGCTCAAGCGGCGCCGCACGCTCGTCATGGGCGCCATCCTGGCCGTGCTGCCGTTCGTGCTGCTGATCGCGTTCGCGATCGGCGGCGACCCGGGCGGCCGGAACAACCAGGTCACCCTGATGGACACGGCCACCGCGTCCGGCGCCAACTTCGCCGCCGTGAACCTCTTCGTCTCGGCGGGCTTCCTGCTGGTGATCCCGGTCGCCCTGTTCTGCGGGGACACGGTCGCCTCGGAGGCCGGCTGGTCCTCGCTGCGCTATCTGCTCGCCGCGCCGGTGCCCCGGGCCCGGCTGCTGTGGTCCAAGCTCGTGGTGGCGCTCGGGATGAGCCTCGCCGCGATGGTGCTGCTGCCCCTCGTGGCCCTCGCCGTCGGCACGGCCGCCTACGGCTGGGGCCCGCTGGAGATACCGACCGGCGGCGCGCTGGACACGGGTACGGCGGCCCAGCGGCTCGTGGTGGCCGTGGCGTACATCTTCGTGTCCCAGCTGGTCACCGCCGGGCTGGCGTTCTGGCTGTCGACCAAGACGGACGCCCCGCTCGGCGCGGTCGGCGGCGCGGTCGGCCTGACCATCGTCGGCAACGTCCTGGACGCCGTCACCGCCCTCGGCCACTGGCGCGACTTCCTGCCCGCGCACTGGCAGTTCGCCTGGGCCGACGCCGTCCAGCCCCGCCCCGAGTGGTCCGGCATGATCCAGGGCACCGCGCTCTCCATAACGTACGCCCTGGTGCAGTTCGCCCTGGCCTTCCGGGGTTTCGCCCGCAAGGACGTCGTCTCCTAGGTCACCGGCACGTCACTCACCGGTCACGGCGGGCCGCCGCCGTGGCCCGTCCGAGATCGATCCGCAACGCCCCGGGGCGCACGTTCCGGACCTCTGCCCCGTCACAGTCGGCAGCGGACGCACACGTCCGACGCCAACAGGCCGACGGGGAGGACCAGGTGGAGCGGTACGGGGAACACCGGACACGGCGGGCGCTGCTCGCGCTCACGGCCGCGGCCGGACTGCTGCTGGCGGCCTGTAGCGCGGGCGACGCCGCGCAGACGGCCGACGGCAAGGACCGTGGCGGCGGGTCCGGAGCGGTCCGGGAGGACGCCGACGGCCGGCTGTCCACCTTCGCGCTGGACGTCGACACCGCCTCCTACACCTACGCGCGCCGCACCCTCGCCGACGGCCGCAGGCCCGATCCGCAGGCCGTGCGCCCGGAGGAGTTCGTCAACAGCTTCCGCCAGGACTACCGGCGGCCCGACGGCAACGGCTTCACTGTCACCGTCGACGGCGCCCGCACCGGCGAGCCGGACTGGTCCCTGGTCCGGGTCGGCCTCGCCACCCGGCCCGCCGCGCCGGACGCGCACCGCCCGCCCGCCGCGCTCACCTTCGTCATCGACGTCTCCGGCTCCATGGGCGAACCCGGCCGCCTGGACCTCGCCCAGCACGCCCTGAGCACGCTGACGGACCGGCTGCGCGACGACGACTCCGTCGCCCTGGTCACCTTCAGCGAGGACGCCGAGACCGTGCTGCCGATGACCCGGCTGGGCGGCCACCGGGACACGGTCCGCGACGCCATCGCCAGCCTGGAGGCCCAGAACTCCACGAACCTCGGCGCGGGCGTCGAGGAGGGGTACGCCACCGCCGTGGAGGGCGCGCGCAAGGGGGCCACCAACCGGGTCGTCCTGGTCTCCGACGCCCTCGCCAACACGGGTGAGACCAGCGCGGACGCGATCCTCCGCCGGATCGACGACGCCCGCCGCGAACACGGCATCACCCTCTTCGGCGTCGGCGTCGGCAGCACCTACGGCGACTCCCTCATGGAGCGCCTCGCCGACCGGGGAGACGGCCACACCGTGTACGTCTCCGACCCCGGCGAGGCCGACAAGGTCTTCGCCGGGCAGCTTCCGCGCAACATCGAGCTGACCGCACGGGACGCCAAGGCGCAGGTCGCCTTCGACCCGCACACCGTCACCGACTTCCGCCTCATCGGCTACGACGACCGCAAGGTCGCCGACCAGGACTTCCGCAACGACCGGGTCGACGGCGGCGAGGTCGGTCCCGGCCACACCGTGACCGCCCTGTACGCCGTCCACACCCGGCACGGTGCCCACGGTCACCTCGCCACCGCCACCGTCCGCTGGCTCGACCCGGAGACCCGCGACCCGCACGAGGCGTCGGGCGCCCTGGAGACCGGGGCCCTGGCCGGCTCGGTCTGGCGGGCGAGCCCCCGCTTCCAGGTCACCGCGGTCGCCGCGTACTTCGCCGACGCCCTGCGCTCCGGCTCCACGGACGGCCGGGCCCTGCCCGGCGCCCCGGGCCTGACCGGTCTCGCCCGCAGGGCCGCGGGGCTGGCCGTCACCACCGAGGACGCCGACGTGCGCGACCTCGCCGACGCGATCCGCCAGGCGGGCGGCACCGAGCCCGCGGAGTGAGACCGTGGAGTGAGACCGCGGAGTCAGACCGTGGAGTGAGCCGCGCGGCCCCCATTGACCTTTCCTTACTTACGAGTAAGTTGACTCTTCGGTAGGGACCTTGGAGGCCACGCACCGCCACCGGGAGCCGGCATGGGCGTACGCAGGGATCTGAAACGGGCACGGCAGCGCACCGATCTCGCGGACCGCGCCGCGGTGGAGATCGTCCGGGACGCCACGGGCGAGGTCCGCGAGGTGCGCGCCGCACCCCTGGCACCCCCGCTCACCTCCGGTTCCCTGGCCGACCTGCCGTTCACGCACGCGGCCGAGACCCCCGACGCGGTGCTGCTGCGCCGCCGCGACCGCGGTGGTGCCTGGCGCCCGGTCACGGCGGCGGCCTTCGCCGCCGAGGTCGCCGCCGTCGCCAAGGGGCTCGTCGCCGTCGGCCTCGAACCGGGCGGACGGGTCGCGGTGATGTCCCGCACCCGCTACGAGTGGACCGTCCTGGACTTCGCGGTCTGGGCGGCCGGCGGGCAGTCCGTGCCGGTCTACCCGACCTCCTCCGCCGAGCAGGTGGAGTGGATCGTCCGCGACTCCGGCGCCCGGTTCGTCGTCACCGAGACCGCCGCGAACGCCGCCACCGTCACCACCGGCACGGCCGGCCACGCGCACTCCCCGCGCCTGTGGCAACTCGACGCCGGCGCCCTGACCGACCTCACCGTCCTCGGCCGGGACCTCCCCGACGAGGAACTCGCCAAGCGGCGCGGCGCGCTCGGCCCCGACACCATCGCCACCCTGTGCTACACCTCCGGCACCACCGGCCGCCCCAAGGGCTGCGTCCTCACCCACGCCAACCTGCACGCGGAGGCGGCGGGCACCGTGGAACTGCTGCACCCGGTCTTCCAGGCCGTCACCGGTCAGGCCGCGTCCACCCTGCTCTTCCTGCCGCTCGCCCACATCCTCGGCCGCACCCTCCAGCTCGCCTGCCTGCTGGCCCGCATCGAGACCGGCCACTTCCCGAGCGTGAAGCCCGACGAACTGCGGCCCGCGCTCAAGGAGTTCCGGCCCACCTTCCTGGTCGGGGTGCCGTACCTCTTCGAGAAGATCCACGACACCGGGCGGGCCACCGCGGAGAAACTCGGCCGGGCCGCCTCCTTCGACCGGGCCGAGCGCGTCGCCGTCCGCTTCGGCGAGGCCCACCTGCGGAAGTTCCTCGGCACCGGCAAGGGCCCGGGGCCCGGACTGTACGCCGCCTGGGCGCTGTACGACCTGCTGGTCTACCGCCGCGTCCGCAAGGAGCTGGGCGGCCGGATGCGGTACGCCATCAGCGGTGGATCCCCGCTGGACCGCGACCTCAACCTGTTCTTCCTCGGGGCCGGCATCGTCGTCTACGAGGGCTACGGCCTGACCGAGACCAGCGCCGCCGCCACGATCGTGCCCCCGCTCAGCCCCCGCCCCGGCACGGTCGGCCGGCCGGTGCCGGGCGTCTCCGTGCGCCTCGCCGACGACGGGGAGGTGCTGATCAAGGGCGGGGTGGTCTTCGGGTCGTACTGGAACGACCCGGCCGCCACGGACGCCGTGCTCCACGACGGCTGGTTCGCGACCGGTGACCTCGGCGCGCTGGACGACGACGGCTATCTCAGCATCACCGGCCGCAAGAAGGACATCCTCGTCACCTCCGGCGGCAAGAACGTCTCGCCGGCCGTCCTGGAGGACCGGCTGCGCAGCCGCTCACCCGTCGGCCAGTGCCTGGTCGTCGGCGACAAGCGGCCCTTCGTCGCCGCGCTGATCACCCTCGACCCGGAGGCGGTCGCCCACTGGCTGTCCGTACGGAAGCTGCCGCCGGACACCCCGCTGTCCGCGCTGGTCCACGACGAGCGGATGCGCGCCGAGGTGCAGAAAGCGGTCGACCACGCCAACGAGGCCGTCTCCCGCGCCGAGTCGATCCGCGCCTTCGCGCTGGTCGAGGGCGAGTTCACCGAGGAGAACGGGCTGCTCACCCCGTCGCTGAAGGTCAAGCGGCACGCGGTGACGGCCGCGTACGCGGAGCAGATCGAGGCGCTGTACCGCCGATGACAGGCCGAAGCGGGCCGCCGAGTCACTCGGCGACCCGCTCCGCTCACCGAGTCAGCCCTCGCCGTTCTGGGAGAGGACCGACACGTCCTCCAGCAGGTGCGCCAGCGCACCGTCGCGCTTGACGTTCGAGGAGTTCTCGGTGCACTGCTGCTGCATGTGGTCCGACAGGATCGGAATGTCGTGAACGTTGACACCGGCGAGGGCGCCGACGCCGACCGGAATGTCGTTCACCGCGATGCACGGCTTGTTGAAAGAACCCTGGATCAGGGCGATCTGCGGGCTCATGTTCCCGTACGTGGCCGAGTTGCCGTAGGTCTGCCATCCCGCGTTGCCGTTCGCGACGGTCGGTCCGTCGTCGTTCCCGAGCGCCAGCGCCTGCGGTGCCGCGGCGGCGGAGGCGCCCATGGCGGAAGCGGCGACGGCCGCAGTGGCAACAATCTTCTTGATCACTGGCCAGTCCTTTCTGAGGAAACCCCGTCCACCGGAGCGCACTGGTCAACTCCGCGGACCTTTCCTGGTTTCTCCCGTTCACTCCGTCGGCCGATGTGGTGGGCTGGTGGTGTGCTTTTCGGATTGATGACTTCTCGTCACCTCCCAAGGGCATTGCGCTCCAACCGAGTGAATCAGCGGAACCATTCCCGATACGCCGGGTTGATGAGGCCGTAGGGCATGCGTCGCTACGAGGAAAGGAACGCGAAGTGCTCAAGAAGGCAATGGTCGCCGCCGCGACCGCCGCTTCTGTCGTGGGAATGGCGGTGGCGGCCGCGCCGCAGGCGCTTGCCATCGGCAACGACGACGGGCCGACCGTCGCGAACGGGAACGGCGCCCTGTCGTCGTTCGGCAACTCGGCGACGAAGGGCAACATGAGCCCGCAGCTCTCCCTGGTGCAGGGCTCGCTCAACAAGCCCTGCCTCGGTGTCCAGGACGTCGACGTCGCTGTCGACGCGGCCATCGGCGGCACGATCCAGGACATCCCGGTTCTCTCGGACCACCTGCAGCAGCAGTGCTCCGACAACTCCGCGAACGCCAAGCGTGACGGCGGGCTCTCCCATGTCCTGGAGGACCTGTCGGTCCTCTCGGCCAACGGCGAAAGCTGAGCCGGTCTGTCGGCCCGGGCCGTCCGCTGCACCGACTGCGGGCCGCCCGGGCTCTTTTCGTGAAACCGGTAGGAGAGAAAGCGTGTGAGGAAGGGGTGCGATCGGGTGATTCTCGCGCTTTTCGCGTTCTGTGGCCTTCCAATGTGTCTATCTCTCGTTCCGTGCCGCGACCGTTCACGTCGTGCTCACACGGTTCTGGCCGTCATTGGGGCATGACCCCGGAGAAGGGAACATTCATGAAGAAGACCGCTGCTGTCATTACGGGCGCCATTCTGGCCCTGGGGCTGGCCGGACCCGCTTTCGCCGACTCCGGGGCCAATGGCGCCGCCACGAACTCCTCGGGCCTCGTGTCCGGAAACGTCATCCAGGTCCCGATCCACGTTCCGATCAACATCTGTGGCAACACGATCAATGTCATCGGTGCGCTGAACCCGGCGGCCGGCAACACCTGCGTCAACGGCGACGTCCACAAGAACTGACGACGCGGCACAAGGCACCAGCCCCCGGGCTGCGGACTGGCCGGCCCCGGACCGCCGATCCGTCGATTCCGCGCTCCGGGACCGGCCTTCGCAGCGGTCGCGGCCGGCGCCCCTCCCGGTCGACGTCTGCGGCGACTCAGTCGGCGCGGCCGCGGCGCCGAACCTGGCGTTCGCCAACTCCTGTGCCACCACGACGGCCCACGACCGACCGGGCCGAGGTGTCGGCTGTCCTCCTGAAGAACCCGCCGACTCGGGGAACGACGGCTCGGGTGATCCGGGCCACGGTGGTTCGGGGGTTCCGGCGCACAGCGGCTCGAACGACTCGGGTCATGGGGGTGCGGAGAACTCGGGTCACGCCGGCACGGACGGTTCGGGACACGGCCGTTCGAAGGACTCCGGGTGCGGTGGCTCTACGAACTCGGGGGTCGGCGACTCGGGCGACTCCGGATACGGCGGCGCCGACCACTCCGGCGGACGGCCGGCCCTGACGGCGACCACTCCACGCCCCGGTCACCGGTCACACCCCGCCGCCCGGCCGTGGGGACGGGGAGTCCCCCGGGCAGCCGCCCACGCTGCCGCACACCGGTGGTGCCGGCCCGGCGGTGATCGCGACATCGGCCGCCGGCGCCATCCTGATCGCCGCCGGGGCGATCCTGTACCGGCGGGGCCGTTCCGCCTCCCGCCGTCAGCGCACAGGGCGCCGGATCAAGCGCCCGGCACCTGGGCGCCCCCGCCGCTTCGCCCTTCCGCCTCCCGCCGCGCACGTCGCGCTCCCGTGCCCGGCGCGTGGCGGCTCCGCGCATCTCGTCGCTCCCGGCAATCGCGGCCGGTCACTTGCCACGCCCACGCCTCGCAGGCTGCGGCATGCTCCCGCACCCTGCGCCTCGCCACTCCGACACCCGCCGTGTCCGGCCGCCTCCCAGCGCGCAGGTACCGGTCCCGCTCCGACCGCGGCCCGCTTGCCCGTGCAGCGTGTGCCCGTTCACCCGTGCGGGGGTTCGGCAGGCCGAAAGCGATATGCGCACCGGCATCAGTCGTATTGATATGACTGCGCACCGGTTGCCGGTTGCCGGGTGACGCGACGCCGCGACATCGAGTGGCGAGTGCAGAAGGGAGCGGGCATGGCTCCGCAACAGCGCAGGGCCCGGGCCGGGTGGCCGGCCACCGTCATCGCGGCGGCGCTCTTCGTGTCGGCCACCCTGGCGGCCGGCCCAGGCCTCGCCGTGGACCACCCGGGACCGTCACGGGCCGCCGTCCCGGCCACTCCGGTCCCGACGGCTCCGGCGACGACCCCGACGACCCCGGCAGTGCCGTCACCTCCACTCCTTCCAACAGCCCCCACGTCGGCCACGCCCCCCGTCCCCCTCCTCCCGACGCCGTCGCAGACCCCCGTGCCCACCGGCTCCGGCCGCCCTGTCGCGGACTTCGGGGCGTTTCTCGACTCCGGGCCGCGTGGCGTCGCTCGCATGGCCGAGTTGAGTCACTGGCTCGGCGGAACGGAGTTGAAGGTCGCCCACACCTATCTGCCCGGGGGGCGCTGGCGTGACATCGAGGGGGCGCCCGGCTTCCTGGACGTGTGGGCGCAGTGGCGGCGTGAGAAGGCGGACCGGACGCTCGTCCTCAACGTGCCGATGCAGGAGCGCAACGAGGAGAACCTCTCGGACGTCCAGGTGCGGTGGCTGCTGTTGCAGGCCGCGGACGGCGCGTTCGACCACCACTTCAGGGCCCTGGCCGAGCGGTTGGTGGAGCTGAAGGTGCCGGACACGGTGATCGTGCTGGGCTGGGAGATGAACGGCACCACCTACACCCACCGCTGCGGACCGGACCCTGAGGCCTGGAAGACGTACTGGAACAGGATCGTCGCCACCATGCGCTCGGTGCCGGGGCAGGACTTCCGGTTCGACTTCACGCCGAGCCGTGGCCGGGACGCCGTACCGTGGACGGAGTGCTATCCCGGGGACGCCACGGTCGACATCATCGGCATGGACGCCTACGACCAGCCCAGCGGACTGTCGTTCGACGAACAGGTCACCGAGCCCTACGGTCTCCAGCAGCACGTGAATTTCGCCCGAGCCCACGGCAAGGCCCTCTCCTATCCGGAATGGGGGCTCTTCCGCAACGGTGACAACACCGAGTACATGCGGCGCATGCTCGCCTGGATCGACGAGCACAAACCGCTGTACAACACGCTGACCGACTACTGCCCGCACGGCGTGTGGCAGTGCTCGGCCAACCCCCGTTCGTCCCGGATCTACCGGGCCGCCCTGTACGGCCGCACCGAGCAGCCGGCCCAGGTGCCCACGCCGACTCCGGCGCCCGCACGCGAGCCGGCGCCCACCACCGAACCCCCGGACCGCTGCCGGCCTCCGGCCCTGGGCGACTGGGTCGAGTACTGGCTCGGCGAGCGACTCTGCATCCCCTTCGACTGACGGACGCGGAGCCGTCAGCGCTGGGCCTGCTCCCGCCACCGGAGCAGCACTTCCCTCCCCCGCTGCCGGGCGTTCGCGTCGCACAGCGCGGCCATCAGCAGCGGGGCGGTGCGCCGCCGGGCCATGAGCAGCCGTCTGTTGACGACCTGTTCGGGCCGCCAGTGCCGCTTGTACGGTTCGTCTCCGCGCAGCAGACTCAGCGTGCGGGGCTCGCTGCCGCCGGTGTACTCGGCGCAGGCGTCCAGCAGCATCACCGCCACGTCCACCTTCCGCCGGCGCAGGTCCGGATGCGCGCCGTACAGGTAGCCGCCGGCCAGGCTGCCCGAGACGAGGGTCAGATCGACGGCCACCACCTCGTCGTCGATCCGGAACTCGGTGACCACCGCGTTCCCCGAACGCACCATCGGGCCGACAGCCCGCACCAGATGCTCCCGGAACCGGGGTCGCAGATGTTCGCTCGTCACCTTCCGGTCCTGCCATTGCAGCCGGTGCAGTTCCAGCAGCCGGCCGATCGCCGCGTCCACCTCGTCCGGGCCCACCGCCCGCCGCTGGACACCCAGGGCGGTCAGCCTGCGCAGCTTCGCCCGCGCCCGCTGGCCGGCTTTGGCCGAGGGCAGCCGGGCGATCAGCTCGTCCATGGGTACGGCGGGCAGTTCCAGGCACAGCGAGTCGTCCACCGTGCGGCGAGGCCCGCGCCAGCGGTCGTAGATCCGCTCCACCGCGCCGCCCGGGCGTACCTCGCGGAAGTCGATCAGCGCCGTACCCGCCGCGACCGTGAGCGCCTCGGTGAGCGCGCCCGCCGCCCGCCCGTTGTCGCCGTCGTCCAGCAGCACGTCGGCGTAGTCGGAGATCGTCCCGCCGAGTGGCACCAGCGTCGGCAGCGGCCGGCACACCAGCATCAGCGGCGCGGCGGCCACCAGTTCCCCTCCGGCGTGTACGACCAGCAGCCGAAGCCGCCCGGGCAGACCGTACGACAGCCACCACGAGTGCAGCCAGGCGTGGCTCTGGAACGGCGTCGCGGCGGCGCACCGCGCGAAGAGCCGCCCCCAGGCGGGGGCCAGCGCGGCGAACCTCTCCCCGTCGGTGACGAGTTCGCTGATCAGTCCCGTGGCGCGGGCGGTGCGCGTGGCGCCCGCCGGATACGTGGAGATCACCGCTGGCCGTGTACGTCGGCGGCGACGGCCGGACCGGGCACCGAGGGCGACCGAGTGATCTCCTCCTGCGCACGCCGCTTCGGGCGTACCAGCAGCGCGAGGGCGCCGAACAGCCCGCCCGCGCTCGCGCCGACCAGTCCGGTCACCGCAGGGGACGGCGAGCTGGGCGCGCTGGGCTTCCCCGCGCGGGAGAACTGCAGGAGTCCGACGTGGGTGTCGGCCTTGGTGGCGTCGGCGTGGTGGATGAGCGCGCGGGCGACGGCGTTGGCCATGTCGGCGGCCTGCTCCGGGTGGACGGAGGTGGCGGAGACGGCGACCATGGGCGCGTCCGGTGATGTCGCGGTGCGCACGCTGTCGCGCAGGGTGCGCACCGGAACCCCGGCCCACACCTGGGCGTCGCCCAGCACCCCCACCTGGGTGGCGACCCGGCCGTAGGCCTGTGCGAAGCCGAGCGCGGTGGCGGTGTCGGTCCGCTCACCCGGGACGGCGACGACATAGCTGGTCGCCGTGTACTCCGGGGACTTCAGCACGCCGTACCCGCCGCCCAGCAGGCCGCCCGCCAGGACACCGGCCGCCACCAGCGACCAGGGTGGGAGCGCGCGGAGGCGGGAGGTTCGGCGGTGCGGGACGTGGTTCTCGGTCATGACGGGCTGACTCCCTCGAGGGATCGGGACGGGGGGACCGTGCGGGTGAACGCCGCCGTGTACACATCCATGAGCCGGGCGGCGCTGCGGGTGATGCAGTAGTGGCGGGCCGCCTCGGGGGCGGTGCGCGGGCCGGGCCCGGCGGCGCGGACCTCGGCGAGCGCGCGGGCGTAGGCACCGGCGTCGCACGGGACACGCACCGCGTCCGGGGCGGCCCCGGGCGGCAGATCCTCCAGGGCGGGACAGGAGGCGTAGCGCACCGGCAGTCCGGCCGCCAGCGCCTCCACGACCGCGAGGCCGAACGCCTCCTCGGGGGAGGGCGCGGCGAGCACGTCCATTGCCGCGGCCAGCGCGGGCAGGTCGGGGCCGGACGAGCCGTCGGGCAGGTACGGCCGCTCCCCGGCGAACAGCACCCGGCCGGCGATCCCCGCCTCCCGCGCGGCCCGCCGCAGCGCGGGCTCCTCCGGGCCGCCGCCGACCAGCAGCAGCCGGCAGTCGGCGGGGAGGCGGGCGAGGGCGCGGATCAGGACGTCGAAGCGTTTACCCGGGACGAGCCGGCCGATACCGCCGATGACGAACGCGTCGGCGGGCAGCCCGAGCCGGTCGCGGGTGCGCCGGCGGACGTCCGGGTCGAAGGCGAACCGTGCCAGGTCGATGCCGTTGGGCACCACCGCGATGCGCGGCTCGGGCACCCCCCAGCGGGCGAGCCGGGCGGCGACCGTGGGGGAGACGGCGACGGTGGACCCGCCCAGCCGCTCGCCCAGCAGATACAGGGCGCGGACCCCCGCGGTGAGCGGCCGGCCCTCCATCTGCGAGTCGCCGAGGGAGTGTTCGGTGGCGACGACCGCACGGACCCCGGCCAGTCGGGCGGCGACGCGGCCGTACAGGCAGGCCCGGTAGAGATGGGTGTGCACGAGGTCGTACCGGCCGCGCCGGATGTGCCGGGCCAGCCTGGGCAGCGCGGCCAGGTCGCGGTTCCCGGTCATCCCGAGGTGGGTCACCCGTACCCCGTCGGCCGCCAGCCCGTCGGCCACCGGCCCCGGGTTGGTCAGCGTCACCACCTCGCACGCGACCGGCAGATGCCGCAGCAGCAGACGCAGTTGCTGTTCGGCGCCGCCCACGCCGAGACCGGTGATGATGTGCAGGGCCCTCACCGCAGCCCCTCGACGGGCCGACGGCGCAACCGGTGCAGCCGGTACTTCAGGAACAGGCGCACGGCGGTGTCGTTCTCACCGATGTACACGCGCGGCAGGACGTGCGGGCCGGTCAGCTCACCGGGGTCGATGGCGCAGGCGTAGGCGTAACCGGCCTCCCGTACGGCCTCAACGGCACGCCGGTCGACCGTGCCGTACGGATAACAGAAGCCGGTGACCGGGGTGCCGGTCAGCTCCTCCAGCTCCGCCCGGCTCTCGGCGGTCTCGGCCTTCAGCGCGATGTCGTCGGCTCGGGTGAGGTCGACGTGGGTGAGGCCGTGCGAGCCGATCTCCACGCCGGCGGCGGCGGCCCGCCGGATGCCGTCGGCGGTCAGCAGCGGCTTGCGCGGGCCGAGGGGATCCCAGGCGTTGTCGCCGCCGAGCCGCCCGGGCAGCACGAACAGGGTCGCCGTACACCCCCAACCGTCCAGCAGCGGCAGGGCGTTGTCGAGGAAGTCGGCGTACCCGTCGTCGAAGGTGAGCGCCACCAGGTCCCGCCCCTGACCCCGGGCCCGGGCGGCGAGCAGCTCGGCGACCGACACCCCGCGCAGCCCCCGCCGGCGCAGCCAGCGGAGCTGCCGCTCCAGCCGGTCCGGGCTGACCGTGATGTGGTACGGGTCGTCGGAGCAGTCGCCGACCGAGTGGTACATGGCGATCCACGGGACCGGGCCGGGGGTGAGGTGCCGGGCGGGGGCCGGGGACTCAAGGAAGGACGGCATGGGCGAGCTTTCGGGTGAGGGTGCGTACGGAACGGAGTGCGGATGCGAAGCCCTGGGCGCCCAGGGCCCAACCGAGCAGGAGGAACACGACGGTCACCGTGGCGCCGCCGGCGGCCAGCCCGGCGAGCGGGGCCGACGGCAGCCTCCCCACGAACCCGCCGGCCACGGTGGCCACCACCGCCGCCCGGAGCGGACGGCTCAGCTCGTGCAGCACCGGCCCGGTCCGGATGGGCACGCTGCGGCGCCGCATCCCGGCGAGGAGCAGGAGGGCGGTGAGGGTGATGCCGGTGGCGTTGGCGGCGGCGATCCCGGTGACCCCCCAGGGACCGAGCGTCCAGGCGCCGATCCAGGAGGTCGCGACGATGCCCGCGGTCATCGCGGCCAACGGGTACCAGGCGGCGCGCCCCGCCGAGAAGTAGGAGCGGACCAGGACGCCGGTCAGGGTCTGGCCGAGCAGGCCGATCCCGTACACGCGCATCACGCCGGCGGTCGCCGCGGTGTCCTGGGCCGTGAACGCACCCCGCTGGAACAGCAACTCGATGAGCTGCGGTGCGCAGGCCACGACCGCGGCCGTACCGAGCAGCACCAGGCAGCCGGCCAGCGCCAGGTCCTGCTCCACCCGGTTCCGGGCCCGCTCGGTGTCGCCGTCGGCCAGCGCCCGCGCCACCACCGGGAAGGTGACCGTGCACAGCATCATGGACAGCGTCATCGGGATCTGCGCGACCTTCTGCGCGTAGTTCAGGTGCGAGATGGCTCCGGCGGGCAGCTCGGAGGCGAGGAACCGCTCGATCAGCACCTGCGATTGCCGGCACAGCGCGAACAACAGCACCGTGGCCAGCAGCGGCACGTCCAACGGCTGCGCCGCGGCGGCGGCTCCGGCCTGCGTCCCGCTGATCCGGCGGCGGCGCAACTGCCGTACCAGGGAGGGAAGCTGGACCGCCACCATCAGGCAGCCGCCCACCGCCACCCCGAACGCGGCCGACCGCACGCCCCACCGGCCGCCGAGCGTGTACATCGCCGTGATGATGCCGACGTTGTACGCGAGGTAGATCGCGGCCGGTGCCAGGAAGCGGCGGTGCGCCCTGAGGGCCGCGCTGGCGTACCCGGCGAGGCCGAAGCTGAGCACGCACGTCGCGGTGAGCCGGGTGCAGTCCACGGCGAGAGCGGGGTCGGGCAGGCCCGGTGCGAGCGCGGTGACGAACTGCGGCGCGGCCACCGCGAGCAGCGCTCCGACCGCCGTGAATCCCAGGGCCAGCCGGGGCAGGGTGCCGGCCACCAGCGACCGCACGGGATCCCCCGGGGCGCCCCGCGCGCGGCGGGCCAGGGCCATGCTGAACGCCGGGATCAGCGCGAAGGCCAGCCCGTCCTCGATCAGCAGCGTGGCCGCGAACTCCGGCACGGTCCACGCGACCAGGAAGGCGTCCGTGTCCGGCCCGGCCCCGAACAGCCGGGCCAGTGACTGGTCCCGCACCAGCCCGAGCACCGCCGCGGCGATGGAGAGGCAGGCGGTGACGAGGGTGGCGTGAGCGAGGAAACGCCCAGTGGGTGGGGCGTGTTCACGGGCCGGGGGGGTGGGGGCCGGAGTGGGGAGCGGCGGCTGGGCCGGGGCAGGCGGCTGCTGCGTGGGGGTGGGGTCGAGGGGCGGCGGTACCGGCGTCGCCGCGGGGTTCGTCCCGGTGGGGGCGGGGTGTGCCGGCAGGTGGGCCTGGCCCGTTGTGGGGGCGGGGTTCACCGTGGGGGGTTCGGCCGACCGGGCCACCGGCAGAGCGACACCGCCCGTCCCGGGTCTCGCGTCCACCGTCGGCCCGTATGCCGTACCGGGCCGCGGCCCCGGTGCGCCGCCGGTTCCGGAGCGCGTCATTTCATCGGCCTTCGGTTGCGGTGGGGTAGCGTCCGGTGGGGTGTCGGCTGTCGCCTTCGGGCCGGGTGGATGACCGTCATCGCAGGGCCGCCTCCCCTGTCACCCTCTCCCGCGTGACGGGGGAGAGGGTGCTGCCGCAGGAAACGGCCCGGTCCGCGCCGACCAGCGCCCACCAGGCGACCAGACCGAAACACACCGCCGTCAGGACGGTCGACGGGCCGCCGATGTCGGCATACGCGAAGTCCACGAGCTGCCACACCAGCAGGCCGCACGCGATCAGAGCGCAGTCCAGGCTCCGGCCGCCGGCCGCCCGGGCCCGCCACAGGCCGCGCAGCGCGCACACCAGCAGGGCGAGCCAGGAGCCCGCGAGGCACAGCAGTCCGAGCAGACCCTGTTCGCTGAGGACCAGCAGGTACATGTTGTGCGGTGAGAGCAGCGGCTGCCGACGGTAGGCGGCCCCCGCGCCCGCGATGTCGCTGCCCGCGGACAGCGCGAGCGAGGCGTGTCCGTCGCGGTGCTCGGGGAAGCCCTTCAGACCGACGCCGGTCAGCGGGCGTTCGCGCCACATGTCGACGGCCGCGGCCCACATCGTGTACCGGTCGGTGACCGACTGGTCGGGCGCGTCGGTGACCTGGGTGATGCTGTCGAACCGTTCCTGGAGCATCGTCGTACCCACCCCGAACCCGCCCACCAGTACCAAACCCGCGGCCAGCACGGCAGCCCCCGCCTTCAGTGCCCGGCGCAGGCCGGCCAGGACCAGCTGGACGGTGACGGTGACCGCGGTCGCGATCCAGGCGCCCCGGCTGAAGGACAGGGCGAGCGGAACCGCGAGGGCGAGCGCGCAGCACGCGGCGAACGCCCGCTCCCGTCCCATGGACCGGCCGAGCGCCAGGCCCACGGCGCACACCAGCCCGAAGGAGACCACCGTCGCCATGCCCATCACGTCCGTCGCCCCGAAGGTGCCGACCGCCCGGATGTCCTGGCCCTGGTAGGAGGCACCGGTGCCGGTGACGTACTGGTGCACGCCCAAAGTCCCCTGCCACCCCGCGAGGGCCACCACCGACCAGGCCAGCAGCCGGAAGTCGGCCCGGCCGCGGACGAGGAGGACGACGGCGGCCGGAACGAGGACGAAGACCTGGAGGTAACGGCCGAGCCCGGTGATCGCGGCGTCTGGCGCCACCGCGTGCAGCGCGGCCGGCGCGAGACCGGCCACCGGCAGCGCGAGGACCAGCGCGGCGGTGCGGGTGAGCGGGCGGCGGCGCGCCCGCAGCAGCCGTACCGCGCAGAAGAGGACGACCAACGCGGACAAGGCGTCGGCGGGACCCGCACCGCCCTCGTCGCCGGAGGCGACCGGCAGCGCGAGCAGCGCGACCACGGCCAGCACCGGCAGCAACGGCGACGGTCGCGCGGGGCGGTGGAACGGCAGGCTGAGGGCCATCGGTCAGCTCCCCGTGGACCGTACGAGCGCGGCGGCGGTGCGCAGCATGATGCAGACGTCCTGCCACAGCGACCAGTTGTCGATGTAGGCGTTGTCGAAGCGGGCCCGGTCCTCGATCGAGGTGTCGCCGCGCAGCCCGTTGATCTGGGCGAGCCCGGTGATGCCCGTCTGCATCCGGTGGCGGGCCGCGTAACCGGGGTAGGTCCGGCTGAACTCGGCGACGAAATAAGGCCGTTCGGGGCGCGGGCCGACCAGGCTCATGTCGCCCCGCACGACGTTCCACAGCTGGAGCAGCTCGTCCAGCGAGGCCTGCCGCAGGAACCGGCAGAACGGGTTCATCCTCCGTTCGCCGGCCACGCTCCACCGGGTGGCCGCCTCGTGCTCGTCGACCGGGCGGTGGGTGCGGAACTTCAGCAGCGTGAAGGGGCGGCCGTCCTTGCCGATGCGCTCCTGCCGGAACACCACCCCGGGCCCGTCGGTGAGCCGCAGCACCACCGCGCAGGCCAGCAGCACCGGGCTGACCAGCACCAGCAGCGCCCCGGACACCACGATGTCCAGCAGCCGCTTGGCAACGCTCGTCCGCCGCCGCGCGCCCAGGTCCAGACGGCGCACGGCGAACCCGGCGAGCTGGTCGCGCATCTCGTACGCCGGACTGTCCGCGTCCACCTCCCGCAGCGTGCAGCCGGACTCGGCGAGGGCCCGCAGCAGCGGCTCCTTCTCGGTGCGCACGGCCGGGTGGACGGTGAGGACGATCCGCACCCCGTTCTGGATGAGCGCCCGCTCCACCTCCTCGCCGGTGGTGAGCACCGGCAGCCCGCCGGCGCCGTCCTGGTGTTCCGCGACCACGCCCACCGGCCGCACCCCGCAGCCCGGCTGCCGAAGCAGCGCGGCGGCCACCCGCTGCGCGGTCGCCGCGGGCCCGATCACCAGGGCGGGACGCGGGTGGCGGCGCAGTAGGACCCGGCGCCGCCAGTAGACCGCGCCCCGGCCCGCACCGGCCGCCGCCGCGTGGAGCGCCCAGCCCAGCAACAGGGTCCGGGTGGTGAGGGCGCGCTCGGGGTCGTACGCGGCGATCAGCGCGGCCAGGCCCAGCCAGACCACCGCGATCCGCCCGCACACCGTGGGCAGTTCGTCGAGCACACCGGGCACCGGGCGCGCGGAGTGCGGGCGCAGCAGCAGTGCGCCGGACACCAGCGCGGCGACCAGTACCGGTCGGCGGGCGGCCTCGTCCAGCACGACCGCGCCCACCAGCGCGGCGGACAGGTCGGCGGCGAGCAGCGGCAGCGACGAGGCGGGCCGCGCGGGCGGGCGCCGCACCGGGGACCGGAAGCCGCCGGCGGCGCGGGCCGGCAGCACCGAGACGGGCGAGAATCCGTGGTCCCATGGCTGCGAGCCGGGGGAGGGAACGGTGCTTTCCGCAGTCACGAGTGGATGGACTCCCTGCACTCGGAGGACACGAGCTGGGCTGATTCGGCGCCCGCCGCCGGGACGCCGGGGCCTGGATCGCCGGCGTTGGGGCTGGTGTCGGCGGTGCCGAGGAGTTCGGCGTAGAGGGTCGCCATCCGTTCGGCTGTGTGCCGTACGTCGTGTGTGGAGAGGACGTGCCGGCGGCCCTGGTCGCCGAGCGCCGCGCGCAGGGATGGGTCGGACAGCAGTGCGGTGACCGCGTCGGCCAGCGCCACGGGGTCCTCCGGCGGCACCAGGCACCGCGCGGCGAGTGCGGGCGGCAGGCTCTCGCGGGCGCCGTCGACGTCGGTGAGGACGACGGGGGTGCCGCAGCCCAGCGCCTCCAGCGGGGCGAGCGCCATGCCCTCCCAGCGCGAGGGCAGCACCACCAGGTCGGCGGCCCGGTACCAGGGCACGGGATCGGGGACGGCGCCGGCGAACCGCACGGACGGGGGCGCATGTTGGCGTAAGGCCTCCCGGTCCGGGCCGTCGCCGACCAGTACCAGTCTCGCCCGTGGCACCGCGCCGAGGACGTCGTGCCAGGCGCGCAGCAGGACGTCCTGGCCCTTTTGCCGGCAGAGGCGGCCCACGCAGACGACGAGGGGGTCGTCTCCGGCGCGGCGCGCGGAAGTTGACGGTGTGTCGGTGACGGGGGCCGGTGCGAAACGGGCCGTGTCGATGCCGTTCGGGATGACCGTGTACGCGGCGCGCACCCCGGCACGCAGACCTGTCGCGCGCTCCGCCTCGCTGACGCACACCACCCGGTCCGCCCAGCGCGCCCCCCACCGCTCCCAGCGCAGGGCGAGCGCCGCGGTGAGGCCGCCGACCGCCTCGAAGGACCAGGCGTGCGGCTGGAACACGGTCGGGACGCGCCCACGGACCGCGAGCCGCGCCGCCAGGCCGGCCTTGGCGCTGTGCGCGTGCACCAGTTCGGGCCGTACCTCGTCGATCAGGCGTACGAGTTGTCGTACCTCGCCCGGCAGTCCGGGACCCGGGGACCGGCCCGCCCGCCAGTCCCGGACGTCGGCGCCCAGTTCTCGCAGGCCGGCGGCCAGTGCGCCGCCCGGGCAGGCCACCGTGACCCGCAGGCCCGCCGCGAGCTGGGCCCGCGCCAGGTCGAGCACGACCCGGGCGACACCGCCGTCGACGGGTTGCGCGAGGTGCAGGAGCCGGGGCCGAAGGTCGGGTGCTGGCTGGTGCATGCGCGGGTTACCTCGCTCAGGGGGGACGCTCGGGACTGCGGTCGTGAACGCGGCTCCTACTTACGGGCGTCCACGGCGGCGAAGAGCGCGCCGGCCCATGCCGCGTCCGCGTGGGAAACGAGCCGGAAGCCAGGCTGGTCACCACCGCGCCGCAGAGCCCGGCCGAGATCCAACACGTCGGAGTCGTAGCCGAGCGTGTTGTCGTAGGCCGGGATCCGCCGGGCGGGTACGTCACCCGGTTCGCTGATCGTGGAGTTGAGTACGTCGTCCGGGGGATTGGCGGAGTCGCGCAGTGCGACGGGCGTACGCCGGGGGCCGACGGAGAGCGTGAGCGTCTCGCCCACGCTGCCCCGGTCGCCGTCGTACGCCACCAGGCCGACGCGTCCGCCCGCCCCCGCCGGTACGCGCATCCCTGTGAGCCGGACGTCAACGGGGGTGTCCAGCGCCTCGAAGCCGTCCCAGAGGGCCAGCTCGCGCAGCGGTTCCGCGGGGTTCTCGTACCCCACCACCAGGGTCCAGCCGCCCCACGCCCCGGCCGCGGGCCTGCCCCCGGCGATGTTGATCTGGGCGACGGTGTACAGTCCCGAACCGCTTTCCCGTACCAGCCGGGTGACGTCGGCCGAGGCCTGGAAGGCGTCCGCGCCGGCTGCCTCCCGGTGGCCCTCGACCGTGTCGGCGAGGACCTCCCTGTACGTGCCGTCCGGTCCGGCGATCAGTACCCGCCCGTTGTCGCGCGGCGGATTCTGCTCGCCGGCGCGCGGATTGCCGCCCCAGTACAGCCGGGCGTACGTCACCCGGCCGCCCTCGGGGACGCGGAGCTCGGCCCGGGAGGAGTTGTAGGTGCGGGGGTCGCTGTCGACGTCGACGTAGACCATGTCGAAGTCGCCGTTCGCCGCGGTCCGTCCTGCCCGCACCGCCTGGCATGCGGATGCCTCCGACGCGCGGCAGCTGACGGAGGCGTTGGCCGCGCGGACGAAGCCGCCGTGCTGCACGGCGTGGTGACGCGGGGCGAAGACCTGGCGTGCGGCCTCGGGGGAGGGTGCCGCGCCTGTCCGGGCCGCGGCCGGGGTCGTCAGGACCGGGAGGACGGCGAGGGTGGTGGAGGCGAGGGCGCCCGCCGTTGTACGCAGCAGCGGACCCAGGAGATTGCGCATGACCGGCGGTGCCCTTTCGCACGTCCCGAAGAGATTCGCAACTCTAGTCGATATACCTACAAATGCGGACAAGATTGGCAAGTGTGTTGGAAAGGTGAAGGCGTCCCGTCCTTACATCACCCCATTGGCGGCACAACCCCCGGCAGTGCCGTGCGTTGACACTGCGCCGGGCGTCCGCTCGGATGTTGTGTCGATCCCAAGGAGCACCTCTCCATGTCGCGTATCGCGAAGGGCCTGGTCCTGACCTCCGCCGCCGTCGCGGCCGTCGCCGGCGGTGCCGGCGTTGCCTCCGCCGACGCCGGTGCGGGCGCCGCCGCCGCCAAGTCGCCGGGCGTGCTGTCGGGCAACGTCATCCAGGCCCCGATCCACGTCCCGATCAATCTGTGCGGCAACACCGTCGACGTCATCGCCCTGCTGAACCCCGCGTTCGGCAACGCCTGCGTCAACGACTGACGTCGGGGCGCAACCCTTCGGCCGGCCGTCCGCCTCGCGCGCTCGTCGCGGGGCGGGCGGCCGGTTTTGCGCTCCTCCGAACGGATCACATTCCGTATGCGAGCGGTTGCGCACGGAGATCGGTGAATCGACGGTGGGCACAGGTCCCCACTGTTCACCGAAAGGAACACCCATGCGTGATCTGCCTGTCCGGCGTCTCGCGTCCACCGTCCTGTGCGCGTCCGTTCTGGTCGGCATCACCGGCCCGATCGCGGTCGCCGCCGACGCGTCCCGGGAGCACGACCGTGCCGCCTCCCGGGCGCCTGTCCCGGCAGCGGAGAAGGAGAAGCTGCTCGCACAGGTCAGGACCCTCGGCACCGCCGGGGCCGTCCTCGATCCGGTCGTCGACCTGCTCAACCAGTCGCTGGAGAAGGGCAAGCTGCCCGCCGACGAGGCCAGACGACTGGGGGAGGCGGCGAAGCAGGCCATCGTCAAGGCCGCCACCGACCCGAAACCGGCCGCCCCGACGGCTCCGGCCCAGGCGACGGCCCCCGTGCGCCCGTCGGCCCCCTCCCGGCCGCCGGCGCCCACTCAGCCGGCGGCGTCCGCGCAGCCCGCGGCTCCCGTGACGTCCACGGCGGCGACTCCTACGACGGCGTCCAAGCCCGCGGCTCAGGCGACGCCGACGGCATCCGCGTCTCCTGCGACGGCGTCCAAGCCCGTTGCTCAGGCGACGCCGACGGCATCCGCGTCTCCTGCGACGGCGTCCAAGCCCGCGGCTCAGGCGACGCCGACGGCATCCGCGTCTCCTACCGCACCGGCGAAGCCCGTGGCTGCGGCGAAGCCTGCGGCACCCGCTTCTCCGGCGACCACCGCGAAACCCGCGGCTCCTTCGGTGCCGGCGACTTCCCCGGTGGCGCCGAAGCCCACCAAGCCGGTCACCACCGCCACGCCGACCGCTCCTGCGTCCCCGACCGCTCCTGCGTCACCGGCGGCCTCTGCCAAGCCCGCGAGCCCCACCACCCCCGCGTCACCGTCGGCCCCCGCGTCACCGCCCGCCTCCGCGTCAGCCTCCGCCCCCGCCGTCTCCGGCGTCCCGGCGGCCCTCACCGTGCAGGCGGCCAAGCGGCACGCGGACATCGTCAGCCCGCCCTCGTCCCGTGACCTGGCCGGTGACGCGCTCTCCGCGTTGCAGACCGCGATCGACAATCTGGTGAAGGCGGTCACCGGGCAGCTCGACCAGCTCCTGTCGTCCGCCACCGACGTGGTGTCCGGCCTGGTCGACCTTGTGGGTGCGACCCTCCTCGGCGAGGAAACGCCCGCCCCCAGCGTCGAATCCCTGCCCTCACTGCCCAGCCTCCCCGCGGAGCCGAGCCAGTCGGCGACCGGCTGAGGCGTGTGGTTCCCGGCGGCTGCACGGCAATTTCATATGTCTTCTCGATGCGGAGTTTCCGACCCGGCCGGACATCGTTAGGCACGGCGTCAGAAACCCCTGGGTGACGTGAGTTGCCGAAGAAAGGAACACGATGAAGTCCCTGAAGGCCGCCGCCGTAGTCACCGGTTCCGTGGCCCTTGCCGGCGTCGCCGCACCCGCGTTCGCCTACGACGCCCACCACCTGCCGCCCATGAGCGTCAACGGCGCGCTCGCCCAGCTCGCGGAGAAGCCACCCAAGGTGAAGGACCTGATGCCGCTACAGCACCAGTCGAAGGCGCTCGACACCGAGAACAAGGACTCCGTGCTGAGCCACCTGAAGGACGTCACCACGTCCGTCAACGGCCGGCCGCTGCTCGGCGGGCTGCCCCTGAAGCGCTGACGCCCTCCGCCCCCGACGGGCCGGTCCCGCAGCCACGCGGAACCGGCCCGTCGGCGTATGACGGGGGCAGGTCCCCCGATCGTGTGGAGTCGCTTCGGACGCTGCTCCGGAAGGGTGACAAGCCGTCAGGGCGCACCACGGCCCGTCGATAGGGTCGCGCGGTGACCTCAGTACCCAGCGAAATCCGCCCCTTCCGCGCCGCCGACCTCGGGACGCTCGCCCTGCTCGCCTGGATGGCCAGGAACGAGGGGGGTACCGGCAGGACCCCCTGCCTGCTCGCCTGCTCCCTGGGCGACGGGCCGGGCGGCCCGGAGGGCGCGTCCGCCGCCGTGGCGCGGCTTCTGGACGACATGCGGCTGCCGGTGGGCGGCGATCCCGTCGACGGCACGACCCGGCCGAGTCTGAAGGTCAGCATGCTGGTCGTCGCCGGCCAGATCGTCCTGCAGATGCCGAACGTCACCACTCAGGTCACGCCGCCGGCCGAGTGGCTGGAGGCGGTCGGGAACCTCGGTTACACCTATTTCATGTTCACCACGCGCGTCTGCCCCACGACCGGCCCCCGCCGGCCGGTCGCGGGCCCGGAGCTGGCCGCGTTCGCGGGAGCCCCGGAAACGACGAACTCCGCCGCGCACGTCTACCTGCCCGCCCGCAGCCTGCGCGCCTGACGCTCCGGTACGCGGACGGAAGCCGCGGCCCCGCCCCCTCGCTCGTCCTCACCCGGGCCGCCGGCCTGCTCGCCTCGCTGGTCGTCGCCGCGGACGAGTGCGTTTCGCACCTCGGCGTGGTCGGGGCGCCGTCGCCGACCCGTCGGTGAGACTTCTGGACGAGCCGACTATTACGGCACTCGGGGGAATTTCGAGATGAAGGCGTTTTCCGCTCGTTACCCGGTACGGACCTCGAACCCCCGCAATTCCTGAAGGGACCGTACCTGACATGAAGCCGACCACCCGAGGAACCCTTGCCGCCGTCGTCACGGGCGTCGCGGTCACCGTGGGCGCCGCAGCCCCCGCCGCGGCATCCGGCACGGTCCCCGTCCCCGTGCCCCTGGGCGGCGCCGCCCGGTCGCTCGGCATGGAGGTGCCCAGGGTCGGCGCCGAACTGCCGCTGCTCAAGCCCGGCGCCCCCGACGGGCCCCGGTACGTCACGGGCCGGCTCCTCCCCGACCGGACCCTGCCCCAGCTCCCGGTGAGCAGCGGGCTGCCCGGCCTCGACGCCAGGGCCCCGCTGCCGCACCTCCTGGATGACGGCTACGACCACGTCGACGTGGACTCACCCACCGGCGACCTGCGAGCCCTCACTCCCGGCCTGTCCTTGGACGCCCCCCTGACCGCACCCGCCGGGGGCGACGCCGGTCTGCCGGGCGTCAGGGTCCCGCAGGCCGGTGTCCTCCCCCCGGTCGTGCGGACCGTCGCGGACGGCAACGTGGGCACGGGTCCGGGACTGTGACCGCGCACGACCGTACCCGCCGTATGGCTCCTTGGCGGTGACTCCGCGCGCTCCCGGCCGGTTAGCCGGTACGGACATGTGAACCGGACGAGGAGCGAGCATGGTCGTCGGTATGGGCGGAGTCGGGGTCGGTGCGGAGCGGCGGGCCGGGGCGGGGGCGGCCAGACCGTCCCGGCGGGAGATGGCGCGGGGGCTGCTGGCCTCCGCCACCGCGCTGGCGCTGGCACCGCTCGTCGCCGCATCCCGGCCGGCGCCACCGGCCCAAGGCCCCGGCGACAGCTCTTTCGACGAGACCTACCGGGGCCGCCGTATCCGCGGTGCCCTGGTACCCGCCGCGGGCCGCGAGGAGGCCGACATCGAGTGGCGGATCACCATCGACGGCAGGCCGCTGCACCTGATGCGCCGGGCCGACGGCACCTGGCTGAGCATGATCGACCACTACACGTCGTACCGGACGCCGCTGGAGGCGACCAGGGCGGCCGTGGACGAGATCGGGCCCGGCCGGCGGCTGCGCGACCTGGCGCCGCGCCCACTCGTCGGACACTTCGGCGCACGCACCGGGGAAGAGGCGCACCAGGGGGGCCCGCATGGCGTACGTGCGTAGGAACGTCAGCACGCTCACCGCGGGCGAGCGACGACGGTTCGTGAACGCGCTGCTGACGCTGAAACGGCGGGGCGAGTACGACGAGTTCGTGCGCCTGCACATCGACTTCTACACCACCGACGGCGAGCACGGGCTGCGCACCGCCCACATGGCGCCGTCCTTCCTGCCCTGGCACCGCAGGTTCCTGCTGGAACTGGAGCGGGCGCTGCGCCGTGTCGACTCGTCGGTGACGGTGCCGTACTGGGACTGGACCCGGGACCGTACGACGGCCTCCGTGCCGTGGACGAAGGACCTGCTCGGCGGGAACGGCCGGCGCTCCGACCGGCAGGTGATGACCGGTCCGTTCGCCTATGCGGCGGGCCACTGGACCCTCAAGGAGGGCGTCACCGACGGCACGTTCCTCACCCGGGACCTCGGCCGCTCCGCCGCACCTCTCCGACTGCCCACCCGGAGCGAGCTGCAGTGGGCTCTGGACGACCCCGTCTACGACGCCTGGCCCTGGGACTCCACCGTCCGCAGGGGCTTCCGCAACAAGCTGGAGGGCTGGGGGGCCGGCAGCGGCAGCGGCTCCTGGAAGAACCACAACCGGGTGCACCGCTGGGTCGGCGGGGCGATGCTCGGCGGCGCGTCCGTCAACGACCCGGTGTTCTGGCTCCACCACGCCTTCCTCGACCTCCAGTGGTACCGCTGGCAGCGGGCCCACCGCAACCACCGCTACCTCCCGGCCGAGCCGCCCGGCACCTCCGACCGGCAACACCGGCGGGTCGTCGCCCGGCACGAGAAGCTGCCGCCGTGGGACGAGACGCCGGACGAGCTGGAGGACGTGAGCCGGATCTACCGGTACGTGTGAACGGGGACGTGTCCGCATGCGGCAAGAGCCCCGGCGCTCGGAGTGCCGGGGCTCTTGTCTGTGGGGGTCGATCCGCTCAGTTGCCGTAGCCGCCAGGGCCGGGGTTGCCGGTCTTGCCGTGGCTGCCGTCGTTGGCGCAGGCGTTGCCGAACGCCGGGTTCAGCAGCCCGATGATGTCCACGGTGTTCCCGCACACGTTGATCGGGATGTGCACCGGAACCTGGATCGCATTGCCGGAGACCACGCCGGGCGAGTCGAGGGCCGCACCCTCGGCACCCGCGTCGGCCAGGGCCAGTCCGGCCCCGCTGACCACCACGGCACCGGTGCCGAGAGCGACACCGGCTGCCTTCGCGATGCGAGACATCACATTCTCCTTCTGTAGCTCGGGAAGTGCGACGGCGGAGCAGCCACCGCACTTCCCGTTCAACGGCGCCGCATCAGGCTGGTCACGGTGACCAGCGGGGGATCACTCGTTTAACGTGGGCGCCGCCGGGCTGCCGGTGTTTATTCACGGGCGTCGGCCGGGGCCCGCCCCTACGCTCCGGGTATGGACACGGACAACGTTCCCGACAGCGTTCCCGGCACCGGTCCCGACGCGCGTGAGCGGTCGCGGCGGCTGATCGGTCTGCTCGCCGAGGAGAACAGGTTGCGGGCCTTCGCGGCGGTGGCGCTGGGCGCGCGGAACACCCGGCAGGTCGCCGAGACGGCGGGCCTGCCGCCCAAGGACACGGCCGTCGCGCTGCTCAGACTGCGCGAGCAGGGAGCCGTGACCGGCGGACCGGAGGACGGCCTGGCCGTCGCCCACGACCTCCTGCGCGAACTGGCCCGGCCGGAGCGCCCGGCGCGCCCGGCCGTGGGTGATGCGGTAGACACCTTCGTCCGGGACGGCCGTCTGCTCCGGCTGCCGGCCCAGTGGACCCGTAAGCAGCAGGTGCTGCGGCACATCGCGGAACGGACCTTCGAGCCGGGGGTCGCCTACCCGGAGCGGGTCGTGAACGAGCGCCTGCGGGCATGGTGCGAGGGCTCCGACGAGATCGACCATGTGACGCTCCGGCGTTACCTCGTCGACCTGCACGAGCTGCGCCGGAGCGAGGGCGTGTACGTACGCGTGCCGGGCCGGGCGGCCTGACCGTAGTCCTGACCTGGTAGTCCTGACCCGGTAGTCCTGACCGGTCCGCCCTCAGGGCAGCCGTCGTACGGGGGAGCCCGCCAGATAGGCCTGGATGTCCTCCACGGCCTGGCTGTAGTACGTCGTGTAGTTGGCGTGGGAGACGTAGCCGAGGTGGGGCGTGGGGAGGAGGCGCGGCGCGGTGCGCATCGGATGATCGGCCGGCAGCGGTTCGATGTCGAAGACGTCGACGCCGGCGCCGGCGATACGACCCTCGTGCAGCGCGGCCAGCAGCGCGTCCTGGTCGACGATCGCGGCGCGGGAGGTGTTGACGAGGTAGGCGGTCGGCTTCATCAGGGCGAGTTCCGCGGGGCCGACGAGACCGCGGGTGCGGTCGCCGAGGGCGAGGTGGACGGACACGAAGTCGCTGGCGCGGAACAACTCCTCCTTGGACGCGGCGAGTTCGACGCCCACCTCCTCGGCGCGCTTCTCGGTGAGGTTCTGGCTCCACGCGCTGACGCGCATGCCGAAGGCGAGGCCGACCTGGGCGACGCGGCTGCCGATCTTCCCCAGCCCGAGCAGACCCAGCCGGCGGCCGTGCAGATCGGCGCCGACGGTCGACTGCCAGGGCCCGTTGCCGCGCAGCGCGTTGCTCTCCTGGACGATCCCACGGGCGAGCCCGAGCAGCAGCGCCCAGGTCAGCTCGACCGGCGGGGTGCTGGAACTCGCCGTACCGCACACGGTGACGCCGTGCGCCTCGGCGGCGGCGTAGTCGATGACGCTGTTGCGCATCCCGGAGGCGATGAGCAGCTTCAGCCGGGGGAGACGGGTGATCAGCGAGCCGGGGAAGGGGACGCGTTCGCGCAGGGTGACGACGATGTCGTAGTCGGCGAGCGCCGCGGCGACGGCGTCCTCTCCGTCAAGGTGCTCGCGCAGCGCGACGACCTCCACGTCCTCCTCGATCACCGACCAGTCGGCCAACCGGGTGGCCACACCCTGGAAGTCATCCAGCACCACACAGCGAAGTCGCACGCGATCTCCCTCCCTGCCGGGGACTGTAGCGTGCGGCCCTCTGGCCCCTGCCACTTCCCTGTCACCCCGAGCCGCCGATGACATCCGGAAGCCCGGGCGGGGGACGCGAAAGACGTCAGAGCCCGCGCGGCCCCGCCGCACTTCTGATCACCGCTCAGATCCGCCCGCCGGTCAGACGGGTAAGGGGACCGAGCGTGCGGCGCCCCGCGCGGCGACCCACCATGTATGACGTGGCACCCAACGCCGACAAGCCCGCACCCACACCGGCGGCGAGGAGCTTTCGTTGGGCGATCAGCGTCCATGCCGTCTTGGTGAAGTTCACGGCCTGTCCCGAGGCCGCGATGACGGCTTGGCGGCCGGCTTGCACACGCTCGGCCGCGCTGTGCACGACCGTGGTGCTCGCCCCGGCTGTACGCTCGGCCCCATCCATGGCCGCTGACGTCACGTCACCGGCCTTGTCGGCCGCCTTGTCTGCCGCCTGCGACGCGGGAGCAGTCGCCTTCGCCGTGGCCTGCCGGGCTTTGGCAGACGCACTCCGCTTGGATTCGGAACTCTGATTCGTGCCGCTGTTCGATTGGCTCATGGACATCGCCTTGCCGCTCACATCAACGGCAAACTCGCCACGCCAGGACGGTGGACGCGCAGTGGACACTCAGCCGGCCATCGGCTGACCGCCTTGCCAAGCGGTGCAGGTCCGGACTCCGCGGCACCGCGTCGGCCGGGGCCTGGCGGTTGCGGAGGCCAGGCGGCTCCTCACCGAGGTGGATGACGACCGTCTGGGTGCCGCGTACGCCCTCGCCCTCCACCTCGGACGCCGGCGTGGGGAGCTGCTCGGTCTCCACTGGGCCGGCGGGCCGCGGCGTGAGACCAGGCTCGTGTTCACCACGCGGCTCGGCACGGTCATCGAGCCGCGGAACCTCAACCAACACTTCTCCCCGATCCGCGAGCGGCTGGGTCTGAACCTGCGCTTCCATGATCTACGGCACACTGCGTGACCCTGCTGCCCGGCGTCGGCATCCCGCCGCACATCGTGCGTGACATCGTCGGTCACAGCGCGCTGGACGTGACCATGAACATCTACGCGGTGGCCGACATGACCGAGAGGCGGGCTGCCCTCGACAGGGCTGGGGGATCTCCCGGCCGAAGAGTGACGGGCTCGTTACCGTCAGCGTAGCCGTCAAAGACACGAAACGCCCTGGAGGGAAGATCCCCTCCGGGGTGTTTTTGCAGGGAGGAGGTGGCGCCCCCGGCAGGACTCGAACCTGCGGCCAAGCGCTTAGAAGGCGCCTGGTGTGACGACCGGCGCACCCTTGATTACCTGCACCTCTTCTCGTGCCTGGCCTTCGACACGGATTGGACAGCGCTTCGGTACCCGGGTGCTAGTCAGTCTCCGGCGAACCACACGTAACTGCCCGCGGTGGAGACGCACTCTTGCAAGACCGCGGCAAGATCTTCCAACGCCGCGCGCTGCCGCTCGTCCGTGCACTGTTCCCTCAAACCGGGCACTTCGGCGAGGGCGGCTTCGGCCTCTTGCTCGTTCATCATCGTGTCCCCGTAGAGGTCGACAGCGGTGAGTCGACCAGGGACACCGAGATAGTGAAGCGCCCCCAAGGCGTCGGCCAACGCATCGGCGTTCCCGTGGCACCCGCGCAAGAACGTCGCGCGAGACTTCTTCCAGTTGCGAGCCGGCCGAGCAGAGTGCAGTTCCACATCGATCCCCACGCCCGTCATCATGCATCCCGCAATGAGGTTTTGCAGGGGGTGATCGATCAGCGGTTGATCGGAATCTCGTAGACGATCTCGCAGTGAGCGGCGGGCACCACGATGTCGGCCGTCTCCACGGGCCGTCCCTTGTCGCTGTAGTACGTCCGCCGGATGTGCGTGACGAGCGCGGCCTTCTGGATGCCCAGAAGTGACGCTTCCTCGGCGGTAGCCTGCCTCGGCTCAGGCTGCTCGACGGCGTGGCTGACGGTGACACCGATAGCGGCCATGCGGTTCACGACTCCTGCCCCGGCGTGCGGCCCTCCCTCCGGGAGGACGACGAGAGTGCCGGCGGTGAGGTCGTACGGCTCCCAACTTGTCGACAACTGCACTGGCCTGCCGTCGGCCAGGAACTCGTACGTCGTCCGGACGCACAGGTCACCTTCGGCGATGCCGAGTCGCGCCGCGATGTCCGCCGGAGCCGGCACCTTGGCCTCAGTCCGGCTCTCCCAATCCCCTTGCCTGCCCACGGCCTTCATGTCCGCCCGGAACGGCGACCCGTCGGGCCGCTCACGGGCGGACGAACGGACCACCCGTACCCGCTGCCGGGGCTCGGCGACGTACGTGCCCGAACCGGCGCGGCCCTCCAGCACACCCTGGGAGATCAGCAGCTCCTGAGCCCGGCGAACAACGTTCTCGCCGACCCCGTACTCCTGGCCGATCTGGGCGCGGGACGGCAGACGGTCCCCGGGCTCCCATACGTGCTCCGCGATCCGGCGCCGGAGTTCGTCGGCGATGCGGAGATAGGGCGGCTGCTCAGGCATATGGAAAATCTAGTCCCTAGCTCTAACCTAGTTAACTAGCTTCACTGAAAGTGATCGCCGGTTGACGGAGGCTGCCCAGTGCCCGCTTCGGGATCTCGCGTGGCGGCCATCGTCGCCCGGCTGTCCGCCGTCGGACTTCCCACGCGCGTGGAGGAGTACGACCGCTACACGTCGGTCGAAGCGGAGATACCGGAAGCGCTCTCCGCTGACTTATGGCGGGAGGCCCTGGAAGTCGTGGCCGAGGCAGATCGGTTCGGCCTCCTCGCCACCAGCCTGGACGGCCGCACCCTCTGGGCGGTCGTACACAAAGCGGTCCCCGCGACGGGCGATGTCGGGGGACCGAGCCGTCAGCGATAGGAGCTGAGCAGCGTGCTCAACCGTATCCGCCGTGCCGTCTCGCTCACCAGAGCGCGGTACGCCCCCAAGGGCAGGCACCGCCGCCCCTTAACGCCCTCCCGGTCAACGGTCGCCCCTGCCAGCCCGGCGTCCGCCGATGCGTCGAGGCGGCCACTGGGCCGGGTCCCCGACATCGCCAAGCACCGACTCCCGCTCGCAGGGGAGGACAACGCACTCGTCCGCCCCTACGTGCTGGCCCGGGGGCAACGAGTACGGCCACGGGCGGTGGTCGTCGCTTCCCATCTGCCGGCTGAAGCCTGGTCGACCCTGGCGGGGGCACGCTGATGTCTCCACGCCAACAGCTCCGCGTCACCGACGCCTCGGCCGTCCCCTACCGGTCGACCGCCTGCAGTATCGGCACACACCCGCTCTGCACGGAGTCCTCTCCCGTCTCCGCGCCGATCGACCTGCCGGTTGTCTACGAGACGTGCGCGTGCCCGTGTCACTCGATCCCGGGCCACTCAAAGCCCAGGGAGGTGCAGCGGTGAGCGGCTGGGCACCGGGCGGCGCGCTGGTTTCCACGGTCGAGGTCACGGCGACCACCGTTCAGCGTGGCGACGTCATCCAACTGGGAGGCAGAGCGTGCCGGGTCATGGACCTCATCCAACTCCCTCAAGGGGCCAAACGACTCCTCTTCGAGTCGGGCGAGCTGCTGACCATACACACGCGAACTCGGCTCGCCGCCGTTCGCGTGCAGAGAAGGCGGTGACCCGATCCGTGCCTTCACGCCATCACGACATCGCCGACGATCTCCGGCGCCAGATCACAACCGGCGCAGTCAAACCGGGTGAACGCCTGCTGTCCGAGGCAGACCTCGCCGACCGATACAAAGGTTCGGGGGATGGGGAACGCTGGATCCATGGACCGCCGCGGAAGCGGCCATGCGTGTCACTGTTCGCACCACCACCGTGCTGGCAGATGGCCATCTGACGTCCTTGTTGAGGGTGCCGACGGGCAGCCCTCTCGCTGAGTTCTTCTGCATCAGCCACGAGGGAGACTCACCGCACGGACTGGCCCGCATCTACATCCCGCGCGACCTGGCGCCGGCCGGGGTGGTGGGCGACGACTCCTCGTGGCGGGACACGGCCACGCGATTCGCCGTCCTCGGCTCGGCACCGGCAACTGTCCGGGAGACGGTATGTGCTCGTCCACCGACACCGGACGAGGCATCCGCCCTCCGGATCGGCCCAACGGCGGCAGCCCTCGCGATCACACGGGTCGCGACCGACTCCACCGGTCGAGTCGTCGAGGCCGCGCTACTTGTGTTCCCAGGGGATCGCGTCGACGCGGTCCTCACCACCTACGACGTGACCGATGAGAAGGGCACCCAACGATGACGGCACCGAACGAACTGCGACTCCTCCCGTGGTCGGGGCCGGAGGGCAAGCCCTGCTACTTGGACGCCGACGACAAGGCCGGCTACATCTCCCGGCTGGCAGACAACATCGAAGCGGTGCAGCTGGGGACGGCGGCCGAGTTGCCGGAGCATGCCTCCGACATCCTCGACGACCAGGACGCCGGCCCGGAGGACTGGCAACGGCTGGCGAGGGAGCTGACCAGGGCATTGCGGGATGTTCTCCGCGTTGCGGTCAGCCGCGGTCACCTCCTGGCGGTGAGCGACCCTCATCGACCCTGAAGGGGGTCGCTGCGTCGCCTCAGAGGCTGAGGCAGCTTCCTCTGCTGCGACCTGCTGCGTGCGACCTGAGATGCCGGTCTCCTGACTGTCTGTCCCGCCGAACAAGAAGCCCGACGAAGCCCACGGTTCTGAACACCATGCCGTGGGCTTCTGCCATTGCTGGGCGGCCTCGGACGGCCCGGAGACGGTTCGGCTGCCGCAGCGCGTCTCCGCTTTGCCATCACCCTGGCCACGGCTTGCGTCGCGAGCCGGAGCCACGACTGGTTGCCGCTGTCCAGGGTCGCTGATGTCAGCGTTGGACGTCAGCGGAACAACCCTGGGACTGGGCAAACCTCCAAAGGCTCGTCTGGCCGGTCGGCCCAGCGCCACCAGACATGCCGACCGTTACACCTCCATAGTGTCCGGCAGGTCCGCCGGCCGTCGTCCTCCCGGTCGGAGAGAACAAGGCCGCTGGACCGCATGGGTTGGTTGCACTCGGGACAGGGCGGGGTGTCGGTGGTCACACAGCGCACCTTAAGGGCGCGACCGCCTCGTCCCGAAGCAAGTCGGATAAGGCCTCGACCTGCGGCTAAAGCGCCTCTCACCAGCGGCGACGGTCCGCCGGCGTCCGTGCGCGTCCACCGTTGTGCGTGGGCGTTGTCACGCAGTTAGACACTCAGCCGGGCTAGCGATTGACCGCCCCGGCGCCGGCGTCAACCCGACTCGGTGGGCGAAGACATCCAAGCGAGGGCGTCTGCTGTTCGGGTAGCCAGCGATCCGATCCGCCAGGAATCGGTGATGTCGGTCCAGCCGTGAAGGTAGGCGCTGCGCGCGCCGTGCTCTGCTGCTTGGTCGTAGAAGAGGGTGAACTTGTAGACCCTGCCGTCTTCGGAGATGACTTGGCCGTCCTCGTGGTCGGGGCCCTCCTGCAAGAGGTCGACGACGATCGTTCGGTCCGGATCGAGTCCCTGGCCCTTCAGGAGTTCCCGCAACCGGCTCCACAGGTCGTAGTCGCTGGTCCTCAGGAGGTCGGTGTACTGAACGACGATGCTTGACACCATGAGCCCATGATCGGTTCGGTACCTGGTGAAGGGAAGCGGGTCGATCAGGTCGAGGCCGGCGGTGAGCCATCAGCTTGGGAAGCTAAGCGCATCTAGGGCTTGCTCCGGAGCTGACCTGCGGAGGAGCGGTGCCCGGTGGGCGGTTGAATGGTTCCCCGGTGTTCCCCGTGGTTCCCCGCACGATCTGGCACACACCCGGCACGTACGACCACCCGGGCTGAGAGGCTGAGCCGGTGACTGACGATGAGGTTGTCGAGGCGTTGCGGATCGTAGCCCGGGCGGGGACTTTGCCACCGCCCGCAACACCGGAGGCCGTCGTCGCGGCGGAAGAAGTCATCGGGTTCCCGCTGCCCCCTCTCCTGCGGCGCCTGTACGCCGAAGTCGCCAACGGCGGATTCGGCCCGGACGAAGGAGTCCTGGGAGTGAGCGGTGGGGCCGCGCAGGGCAACTTTGCGGACATCGCCGAGCTGTACCAGGACGGCCCGGATCCTTCCGGCCGCATCCCGGCCGGCCTGGTGCTGATCTACGACTGGGGCTGCGCCATCTGGTCGCTCGTCGACTTCCGCGATCCGGCGGGTGCCATGTGGTGCAGCCACGAAGGCGAGTGCTGGCCCCAGGGCGTGAACCTCGCAGAATGGCTGACCGGCACGCTGGCAGGAACCCTGACGGTGGAAACACTGATGCAGAGCCAACCCACTTCGTAGATCGGCTGCCCCACTGCCCTGAGCCGATACTTTTCCATCGGGGTGGCGGGATTTGAACCCACGACCTCTTCGTCCCGAAGCAACTCGCCGGAGTGTTCTACCTTGGGCTGTTGTGCCTCCCACCTGCTGCGATAGTCCGCAGGCGTCCGCGCTTGTCCGCCGTTGTCTGTCGGCGTTGCCACGCAGTTAGACACTCACCTGAAGGCTGGCGCTGCTCCCGCAGAGCCTGCCCTCAGGGACCGAGCACGTCCAGCGCGCCGAGTATGAGGCAGACGGTACCCAAGAGGAAGAACCCACCCACCGCGATCATGGCTGCGCCGAGCCTCCCGACGCCGGCACTCCTGCCCTCTTGCGGGAGCAGCGAGTCCAACGTCTTCTGCCTGAAGTCGAGATACGCAGGTAGCCGTCCGGTCCGCCGCAGCATCCGCCCGACACTGATGAGCGCTATGCCAAAGATCAGCGTGAGCAGGCTCGTCTGGAGCTGGTAGGCCGGGTCGTGCCCGTCCGAAACAGCGATGATCACGGAAGTCCCCCAGGACATGCCAGACAGCGCGGCCGTCCGGCGGAAAGAAGCGCCCCATCTTGCCCGACCGCCACCCCTGGGCGGAAACAAGTATCGTCACGGGGCTCTGACCTAGTGCTTTGCGGCTGGCGGCGGAGGCTCGACTGTCACTGTCGGTCGCCGTTGGTCGGCCTCGGGCACCCTCGCACGGCCCAGAGACGGCCCAGCGCTGGTCCTGATTGAAGCCAGCGGACCGTGGGCCGACCTCTTGGCTGCCTGCAAGCGTCAGTGATCGTGAAGCAGAATGTTCCCACGGGAGCGGGGAAGGTGTCAGAGCGGGAGGGAGGACAGGAGACAACCGTGACCGCCCTCGCGATCTTTCTCCTCGTCATCGGGACGCTCTTGGTCCTGATTGGGGCACTTCTCGTCCTTATCGGGACCCTTCTGATCGCTATCGGGGTGGCCTTGATCCTTATGGGCGTGGCCCTGATCACCGTGGGCACGTTCCTGCTAATCCGGAGACTTCTCGGCCGCGGTCGAACGCGATCTCATTCCTGGTGAACCCGAGCACCCATGCGGCAGCCCCTCAGCACAGCCACAACTGACCATCGGCGGCCGTGACCTGCGGTCGCCTCATCGATCACCGCTCTGACCTGCTGCGAGCTGTCGGCACCTGTCGACGTTGGTCACCATTGAGCGCCCTTCCACGGCCCGAGGGCGGCCCGGGAGGGCGCTCGTGCATGAGCACCGCATTGGGAGTTCGATCGTTCCTCCGCACCATCGGGGAGCGACCCGGTCAGACTGGCCATGCCAGACCGCCTGAGAGTGCTGGTGTCCGGCGCCGTTGATGTCACTTGTGGATGTCAGAACGGCCCAACTGCGCTTGCTCGTTGGCACGATGGTTCCGTGGACGATCTGAAGCGCATCGCAGCAGAGATCATGGCGTACTACCGAGCAATCGACGAGGGCGCCACTCAGCGGCACCACTTCCACCACGCTGACGAAGAAGGCGGCCTCTGGTGATCGAGGCCGTACCCGACCGCGGCGAGTTGATCGTCATCAAGCAGGCCGAGGTGACTGCGGCGGGCCAGCTCCACCGATATAGCTGGGAGCACCTGGAGGACGAGCACGGCAGCCTGACCGACCAAGCGATCGATCCGGAACAGGATCCGCTTGAGGCCACTGGATCCGGCGCCGGCCGCGCGGCGGCAAGCGGCTCCATGCCTTCTTCGCCACGCTGTACTACTGCGGCCCCCGGCCGAGGAAGCCGTAGCCATGCGAGTGGAGGACGTGACCCTGCCGGAACACGACGCTGACGATCAGTGGTGCGAACTCCTTATCCACACAGCTACCCCGGAGATCGGGAAACAGTGGACCGACACAGGGGAGATTCACGAGCAACATGACCTGAAGGGCCGCGCTGAGGGTGAGACGCGCACGGTGCCGGGGCATCCGGCCCTCACGTGCATCCTGCGGCAGCACATCGAGGATGAACAGCTCCAGCCGGGTGATCTGCTCTTCCAGGGTGAGTTCGGTGGCATCCTCGCCGGCTCCGTCATCCGCCGGGCGTGGCGCAGCGCGCGTAAGGCCGTACTGCCCCCGCACGTCTTTGAGTCACCCACCGGACGGCGCGTTTACGACAACCGCAACACGCGTCTGACGAAGTGGCTCAACGACGGCATCCCGCCCGCTCAGGTGGCCGAGTGGGCCGGGAACAGCGTGGCCCTGCTGCTGGCGACCTATGCCCGGTGCATCGACGGGCAGCTGCCGGACCTGAAGCGGCGGCTGGAAGCCGCGGGTGACCTTCCGGAGGCGGAGGTGCCGGGCGCTGGCTGATCTGCCCCGGTCGAGAACTTCGACACGTATTCGACACGGCCACCCGCGAAAACCCGGTGACAGCCGGACAGCCCCGGATCCCACCCTTGATCATCGAGAGGGCGTCCGGGGCTTCGTCGTACCCGCCGACAACCGCTCTGACCAGCAAAAAGCCCTCCCAATCGGGAGGGCGGAGACTGGCGCCCCCGGCAGGACTCGAACCTGCGGCCAAGCGCTTAGAAGGCGCCTGCTCTATCCACTGAGCTACGGGGGCCGGTGGGGTGGCCTCGTGTCCGGTGCCCTGGTGGGGGCTGATCCGTGACGTTGCCGGGGTCAAGGATAGGGCTCCCGGTTCCTTGACCCTGTCGCTTCCCCTCCGTGGCTCGATGTGGAGGTTCGGTGAAGCGGTCCTGATAATCGCAGGCAGGTACGAATCGTGCACCGCTTTTGGCGCCCGACGCACCGGGTGTTGTGCACTCGTTATGCCTGGACTGTGCCCGTGTCCCGGTCATCCCTTCCGTCCGTTCTGTCCTGTCGGCGCGCAGACATGTCTATATGCTTCAGAATTCCCCTAAAATTGGGCATTCTTCGCATGTGGTGACCTTGGACGTACGGCCTCAGCTGCTCGACACACTCTCCGCTCTGCGCGACCGTGTCGCCGCCGCACGCTTTCCGCTGCCCCTCGCGGGGGCGCCACGCGCGCGTGCCAACCGCGACGAGCTCCTCGCGCAACTCGACGACTATCTGGTACCCCGCCTACGAGAGCCGGAGGCGCCGCTGCTGGCCGTCGTCGGCGGCTCCACCGGCGCGGGCAAGTCCACGCTCGTGAACTCCCTCGTCGGCCGACGGGTGAGCGAGGCCGGTGTGTTGCGGCCGACCACCCGGACGCCGGTCCTCGTCTGCCATCCGGAGGATCATCACTGGTTCAGCGGCATGCGCGTGCTCCCGCAGCTCACCCGCGTGTGGGTGCCCCACCAGGACCCCGCCGACGAGCTTCTGCTCACCGACGAGGACCCCGCGCGCGTGCTGCGCGTCGAGACCGCGGACACCCTCCCGCGCGGGCTCGCCCTCCTCGACGCCCCCGACGTCGACTCCCTGATCGCCGACAACCGTGTCCTCGCCGCCGAGCTGATCTGCGCCGCCGACATCTGGATCATGGTCACGACGGCCGCCCGCTACGCCGACGCCGTCCCCTGGCACCTGCTGCGCACCGCCAAGGAGTACGACGCGACCCTCGTCACCGTCCTGGACCGGGTGCCCCACCAGGTCGTCTCCGAGGTCTCCCGGCAGTACGCGGCCCTGCTCACCAAGGCCGGGCTCGGCGACGTACCCCGCTTCACCGTGCCCGAGCTGCCCGAGTCCGCCTGGGGCGCCGGCCTGCTGCCCGCCACCGCCGTCGCACCCCTGAAGAGCTGGCTCGTCCACCACGCCCAGGACCCCGCCGCCCGCCACCACGTCATGGCCCGTACGGCCTACGGCGTCCTCGACTCGCTCAAGTCCCGCCTGCCCGAGCTGGCCAGCGCCGCCGCCGCCCAGTACGCGGCGGCCCTCCGGCTCACCTCCGCAGTGGAGACCGCCTACGACAAGGAGCACGCGCGCGTGCGGGCGCGCCTCCAGTCCGGTGCCGTACTAGCCGGGGACGCTCTCAAGCGCTGGCGCGCCTTCCCCCTGGACTGCACCGCCGGGGAACTCCTCGACGCCCTCGTGGACAGCCTGGCCGCCCTGCTGCTGTGTGCCGTGACCGCCGCCGACGAGCGCGTCGACGACGCATGGCGGCGCGAACCCGCCGCCGACGCCCCGGGGCTCGCCGACCGGGACGCGTCCCTGGAGAGCTCCGAGCACCGCATCGGGCTCGCGGCCCGGCGCTGGCGGCGCGAGCTGGAGGAGTACGCCGAGGACGAGGTACGCGTGCTGGAGCGCACCGGCGCACCCGACCCGGAGGTCGTCGCCGCCCTCGTCGCCACGGCCGTGCTGGGCGGACGCCGGGCACGCACCGCCGGCGAGGGGCTCGCCGAGCGGCTCGGCGCCCACGGTGTGCTGCGGCTGCGCGACCGGGCCGGCCGGCTGCTCATCGAGCACGTGGATCGCGTCATGCACCGCGAACGCGAGCGGCGCCTCGCCCCGCTCGACGCCCTGGACGTCCACCCGGAGCCCCAGGCCGGACTCATCGCCGCGCTGTCCGTACTGCAGAAGGAGAGGTGACCGGTGACCGCCGTCACTGACCAGGACCACAGGGATCACACCGAGCACATGAGGCGCATCGACCACGGCACCGACAGCGGCGACGCGGGGTCCAGGGAGCACGGCGGTCACCCCGGCTCGGGCGCCCCGGACCGCGTCGAGCGCGCGGCCGGCCTCCCGGAAGCGCGCCTGAGCCTCATGAAAGGGGAGCGCGGGGCCGCCGGCCCCGGCCCCGATCGCCCTGCGGACGCGCCACGGCCTGCCGTCCTCAGCCTCTCCGGGGACGAGAGCAAGGGGAAGGCCGAAGGGGGTGACAGCGATAAGGACGATGGCTCGGAGAGGGGCGACGGCAAGGGTCCGGACGCCGCCAGCGGGCGCCACGCGCGCGTGAAGGACGAGAACTCAGACCGGGACCGTAACGGCGAGCGCGACCGCGCGGCCGAGCGCGACCGGAACCGGAACGCCGAGCGCGACCGTAACAGCGACCGGAACCGGAACGCCGAGCGCGACCGTAACAGCGACCGGGACGGGAACGGCGAGCGCGACCGGGACCGTAACGGCGACCGCGACCGCGACCGGGACCGTAACGGCGACCGCGACCGCGACCGCGACCGGAACGGCGACCGCGACCGCGCGGCCGAACGTGACCGTCCCGCGCGCGGGCACAGCGCCGAGGAGGGCGGCATCTCCGTCCCCCGGCCGCAGCCGCACTCTCCCAAGCCCCGCCCCGCATCCGACGCCACGCCCCCCAAGACCACCACCGCGACCGACTCCGACACCGCGACTGGCACCGGCGCTGGCACCGCCACCGGCACCGAAGCCAAGCCCGACTCCTCCGACGCCTGGGACGACGGTCTCATCGCGCGGCGCGTCACCGAGGCCAGCGCCGCCGCCCTCGCCGCCGAGCGCGCCTCCGCCAGTGAGCCCGCGCACCGGGGGCCCGGCAGCCATACCCCGGCCCCGCTGGCGTACGACGGCCCCCTGCGCTCCCGCCTGGACGCCCTGCGCGAACTCGTCGGCCTCTCCCGGACCCGACTGGACAGCCGCGCCCTCGCCGAGGCCGGCCGCGTCCTGGACGAGGCCGCCGCGCGCCGCAAACTCTCCGGGCGGCACACCGTCGTAGCCCTCGCGGGCGCGACCGGCAGCGGCAAGTCCCAGCTGTTCAACGCGCTCGCCGGAGTGGCCATCTCGGAGACCGGCGTACGACGTCCGACCACCGCCGCACCCATCGCGTGCAGCTGGAGCGACGGCGCGGCGGGCCTCATCGACCGGCTGGGCATCCCGGGCCGGCTGCGCCGCCGACCGCTGCACGGCCCGGACACCGAGGGACAGTTGCGCGGGCTGGTCCTGGTCGACCTGCCCGACCACGACTCGGCCGCCGTACAGCACCGCGAACAGGTCGACCGCATCCTGAAACTGGTCGACGCGGTCATCTGGGTGGTCGACCCGGAGAAGTACGCCGACGCCGTCCTGCACGAGCGTTATCTGCGGCCCATGGCCGGCCACGCGGAGATCATGTTCATCATCCTCAACCAGGTGGACCGGCTGCCCGGGGACGCCGCCGACCAGGTCCTCGACGATCTGCGGCGACTGCTGGACGAGGACGGCATCGCGCTCGGCGAGCACGGCGAACCGGGCGCCACCGTGCTCGCGCTGTCCGCGCTCACCGGCGAAGGAGTCGGCGACCTGCGCGAGGCCCTCGGCCAGTTCGTGGCGGAGCGCGGCGCGGCGGCCCGCCGGGTGGCGGCCGACGTGGACACCGCCGCGGCCGAGCTACGGCCCGTCTACGCCACCGGACGACGGGTCGGCCTCAGCGAGGAGGCGCGCGAGGAGTTCGCCGCGCGCCTCGCGGACGCCGTGGGCGCCACCGCGGCGGGCGAGGCCGCCGAGCGCGCCTGGCTGCGCAACGCCAACCGCGCCTGCGGCACGCCCTGGCTGCGGTTGTGGCGCTGGTACCAGGGCCGTGGCGACTCCACGACGGGCCGCCACGCGGTGCGCGCCCAGGCCGACGAGGAGGCCACGGCCCGGCAGAGCGTCGAACAGGCGGTGCGTACGGTGTCCGACCGGGCCTCGGCCGGGCTGCCCGCCCCCTGGGCCCAGGCGGTCCGTGAGGCGGCCGTACGCGGCTCCCACGGGCTGTCCGAGGCGCTGGACGACCTGGCGGCCCGGGCCGGACTGCCGCCGGGCCGCCCGCCCCGGCCGGGCTGGTGGCCGGTGGCCGTACTGGTCCAGGCGGCGATGACCCTGTTGCAGATCGCCGGTGGCGCGTGGCTCGTGGGCCAGATCGCCGGGGTGATGGCGCCCAACCTGGGCGTTCCGGTGCTGCTCATGGTGTGCGGGATCATCGGCGGGCCGCTGGTGGAGTGGGCCTGCCGGATGGCGGCCCGGGGCCCCGCGCGGCGCTACGGCCAGGAGGCGGAACGCCGGCTACGGGAGGCGGCGGCGAGCTGCGGCCGGGCCCGGGTCCTCGATCCGGTGGCGTCGGAGCTGCTGCGGTACCGGGAGGTACGGGAGCAGTACGGGAGGGTCGTGCGGACCGGGAGCGGGGTGAGGTGAGGAGGGCTTGGCCGGCGCGGGGGATAAGCGGCTGGTGACGCTGGGAGAGAAGTGGCTGGTGAGGTGGGGAGACGTGGCTGGCGAGGTGGGGAGAAGTGGCTGGTGAGGGTGGGTGACGGGATCGGCGGACGGTCGTCACTCGTGCGGGTCGTCCCTCGCGCGGGTGGCCGAGTTTTCCACAGGGGGCCGGTCGTCCACAGCGCTCAGCGGGCTCGGCCCGACGGAGGCAGTCTGAGATCACGGCGATCGCACGACGGGTCAGGCCAGGAGACGCGGCGGACGGTGCGGGCGGTCGTCGGGAGGTGGGGGGGGGGGGGGGGGGGGGGGGGGGAGGGGAGGGGAGGGGGGGAGGGGGGGGGGGGGAGGGAGGGGCCCGCTCAGCGGGG
>NZ_JBVHWM010000033.1:0-94072 GCF_055564375.1 Streptomyces sp. NPDC029138 | reverse complement strand
CCCTACACCGAACCAACCCCCCCAACCTGCCCCCCCAACCCCCCCCCCCCACAACCCCCCCCCCCCCCCCCCCCCCCCCCCCCCCCCCCCCCCCCGCGGCGCGTTGGCGGCACCCTCCTGGGCCTACGCTGAACGTATGAACAACCTCAGCGGGCGCGGCCGAGTCGCCGGCCTTCCGGCATGGGACCGGTGCGCGGTCATGGGGGTCGTGAACGTGACCCCCGACTCCTTCTCCGACGGCGGCCGCTGGTTCGACACGACCGTCGCCGTCAAGCACGGCCTGGATCTGGTCACCGAGGGCGCGGATCTGGTCGATGTCGGCGGCGAGTCCACCCGGCCCGGTGCCACGCGCGTCGACGAGGCCGAGGAGTTGCGGCGGGTCATCCCCGTGGTGCGCGGCCTGGCCTCCGAGGGCGTCGTCGTCTCCGTCGACACCATGCGCGCCTCCGTCGCCGAACAGTCCCTCGCGGCCGGCGCCGCCCTCGTCAACGACGTCAGCGGCGGCCTCGCCGACCCCGCGATGATCCCGGTGGTCGCCGACGCGGGCGCCCCCTTCGTCGTCATGCACTGGCGCGGCTTCCTCCAGGGCGGCAACGCCAAGGGCGTCTACGAGGACGTCGTCGGCGAAGTCGTGGACGAACTGCACGCGCGCGTGGAGGCCGTTCTGGCCGGCGGCGTCGCCCCGGACCGCATCGTCGTCGACCCGGGCCTCGGCTTCTCCAAGGAGGCCGAGCACGACCTCGCCCTCCTCGCCCACCTCGACCGGCTGGGCGCCCTCGGCCACCCGCTGCTGGTCGCCGCCTCCCGCAAGCGGTTCCTCGGCCGGGTCCTCGCCGGCCCGCAGGGGGCGCCCCCGCCGGCCCGGGAGCGCGACGCGGCCACGGCCGCCGTCTCCGCGCTCGCCGCGCACGCCGGCGCGTGGGCGGTGCGCGTGCACGAGGTGCGCGCCACGGCGGACGCGGTCCGGGTGGCCCGGGCCGTGGAGATGGCGCGCGGCGCGACGAGCGCGCCGGGCACGGGCAGCGACCGCGGGTCGGAAGGAGAGCGGTGAGCGCCCCCCACACCGACGTCGAGCAGGTCGAGGCCGCCAACACCGCCTTCTACGAGGCACTCGAGCGCGGCGACTTCGAGGAGGTGTCCTCCCTCTGGCTGACCCCCGCCGACCTGGGCGTGGACGAGACCTATCACGATCCCGCGGACAGCGGCGTCATCTCCTGCGTCCACCCCGGCTGGCCGGTGCTCACCGGCCGCGGCGAGGTCCTCCGGTCGTACGCCCTGATCATGGCCAACACCGACTACATCCAGTTCTTCCTCACCGATGTGCATGTCTCCGTGACCGGTGACACCGCGCTCGTGACCTGCACGGAGAACATCCTCAGCGGCGGCCCCGCCCCCGAGGAGGGCGCGGAGCTGGGACCGCTGGTCGGCCAGCTCGTCGTCGCCACGAACGTGTTCCGGCGCACGCGCTCCGGCTGGAAGCTCTGGTCGCACCACGCCTCCCCCGTGCTGGCCGAGACCGACGAGGACGACGACGACAACCACGTGAACGGCGTGAATCCGGACGACGAGCCCCTGACCTGACACAAGAAGTGGTTGGAATCACCTACCCCGGGGTAGGTGCGGCTACCAACCCATGACACGGCCGGGTTCCCCGGGGGAAACGGCCGGTGAACCCTCCGGGCACCGGCCCGTGCCCATGCCCCCGCGGCCCGGCTTTGTCAGTGCTCGCAGGTAGATTCGTCTGAGGCCGGTGTGCCGCCCGCACGCGGCACGGGCCGGTCGTTCCCGACGATTGCAGGAGTGATTCGCGTGGATCGTGTCGCGCTGCGCGGCCTCAAGGCCCGCGGGCACCACGGGGTGTTCCCCAAGGAGCGCGAGGAGGGCCAGACCTTCATCGTGGACCTCGTCCTCGGCCTGGACACCCGGCCGGCCGCGGCCGACGACGACCTGGCGAAGACCGTGCACTACGGCATCGTGGCCGAGGAGGTCGTGGCCGTGGTCGAGGGCGAGCCGGTGAACCTCATCGAGACTCTCGCCGAGCGGATCGCCCGGACCTGCCTGAAGCACGAAGGGGTCCAGGAGGTCGAGGTCTGCGTCCACAAGCCGGACGCCCCGATCACCGTCCCCTTCGACGACGTGACCGTCACCATCACCCGGAGCCGAGTATGACCCGACCTTTCCGCCAGGGTCACAGCGACCCGACCGTCCAGCCGGTGCCCGCCTCGGTCGTCGAGCAGGTCGACGCCGCCGACACGACGCTGAGCAACCCGAAGTGGGCCGTGATCTCCATCGGCTCCAACCTCGGCAACCGCCTGGAGACGCTCCAGGGTGCCGTCGACGCCCTGGAGGACACCCCGGGCGTCCGGGTGAAGGCCGTCTCCCCGGTGTACGAGACCGAGCCGTGGGGCGTGGAGCCGGGCAGCCAGCCGTCGTACTTCAACGCGGTCGTGGTCCTCAAGACGACCCTGCCCCCGTCGTCCCTGCTGGAGCGGGCGCACGCGGTCGAGGAGGCCTTCCACCGCGTCCGGGACGAGCGCTGGGGCGCGCGCACGCTGGACGTCGACATCGTCGCCTACGCCGGCGTCACCTCGGACGACCCGCAGCTCACCCTGCCCCACCCGCGGGCCCACGAGCGCGCCTTCGTGCTCGCGCCCTGGCACGACGTCGACCCGCAGGCCCAGCTCCCCGGCCGCGGCACGGTGGCCGATCTGCTGTCCTCCGTCACCCGTGAGGGTGTGGCGCCCCGCGCGGACCTGGAACTCCGGCTGCCCGAGTAGTCGTTAAGGTCGAGACGGGTCAAGACCAAGACGACCACCGTCCGGCACGGTCCGGGGGAACTGAAGGGACACCGTGAGAGAGCTGCGCATCAGGGTGCTGGCGGGCGTGTTCGTCGTGGCCGGCGTCCTGTCCTGGGCGGGCGCCCGCCTCTGGAACTCGATCGGGACCCTCCCCAGCGTCCCCCTGGCCGCCCCCATCGTCCTCGCGCTGATCGCGGTGGTCCTGCTCTCGACGGCGCTGTCGCTGCGCGCCCGTTTCAGGGCCCAGCGCGAGCGCCGGCCCGGTGCCAAGGGCGTCGACCCGCTGATGGCCGCCCGGGCGGTCGTCTTCGGCCAGGCCAGCGCCCTGGTGGCCGCTCTCGTCGCCGGTATGTACGGCGGCACGGGCGTCTTCCTGCTGGAGCTGCTGGACATCCCGGCCCGCCGTGACCAGGCGATCTACGCCGGTTTCTCGGTCCTGACCGGCGTCGGCGTGATAGTCGCGGCCATCTTCCTGGAGCGGGTCTGCAAGCTGCCCGAGGACGACGACGAGAACCACCCGGGCGCGGAGCCGGTGGCCTGACCGCCGGCCCCGCCCACCGGCACGCTCAGCGCGCCATGATGAGGCTCATCGCCTCGTTCCGCGTCGCGGCGTCCCGCAGCTGGCCGCGCACGGCGGACGTTATGGTCTTCGCGCTCGGCTTGCGGATGCCGCGCATGGACATGCACATGTGCTCGCACTCGACGACCACGATGACGCCCCGCGGCTCCAGGATGTCCATCAGCGAGTCCGCGATCTGCGTGGTGAGGCGTTCCTGCACCTGGGGCCGGCGGGCGTAGACGTCGACCAGGCGGGCCAGCTTGGACAGGCCGGTGATCTTGCCGGTCTCGGACGGGATGTAGCCGACGTGGGCGACACCCCGGAACGGCACCAGGTGGTGTTCACAGGTCGAGTACACCTCGATGTCCTTCACCAGGACCATCTCGTCGTGCCCCAGGTCGAACGTCGTCGTCAGGACGTCCTCCGGCTGCTGCCACAGGCCCGCGAAGATCTCCTTGTAGGCACGCGCGACCCGGGCCGGCGTCTCCCGAAGGCCCTCGCGGTCCGGGTCCTCGCCGACCGCGATCAGCAGTTCGCGTACGGCGTTCTCGGCGCGCTTCTCGTCGAACTCGCCGATGGGGCCCTCGCCGTCCAGCGTCACCGGGTCGGTCATCTGGTTCCTCGTTCCTGTGCCTTGCACGCGGGTTTGCGTCGCGTTCCGTCTGCGGACATGCGAAATGCCGCGCCCCCAGGCTAAAACCCGGGGGACGCGGCATTCATTCCGGCCCTCATGGCCGAAACAGGGTCAGCTCTCGGAGCGGTCCTCCGGGGTCTGCTCCGTCACCGGGGCGGACTCCGCGGCGGTGGACTTCGCCGTGCTGATCGCCGCCGTCGCGCCGTTCGCACCGTTGGTCAGTGCCAGCTCCTTCGGGGAGAGCACCGGCGGGCGGGTGGACGGGGTGCGGCGGGAGGAGCCGGTCCAGGCGGGCCGCGGCGGGCGCTTGACGATCGGGGCGAAGATCTCGGCGATCTCCTCCTTGCCCAGCGTCTCCTTCTCCAGCAGCTGGAGGACGAGGTTGTCGAGCACGTCGCGGTTCTCGACCAGGATCTCCCAGGCCTCGTTGTGCGCGGTCTCGATGAGCTTCTTGACCTCCTCGTCCACCAGCGCGGCGACTTCTTCCGAGTAGTCGCGCTGGTGAGCCATCTCACGGCCCAGGAACGGCTCGCTGTTGTCGCCGCCGAACTTGATCGCGCCGAGGCGCTCGGTCATGCCGTACTGGGTGACCATCGCACGGGCCAGGTTGGTGGCCTTCTCGATGTCGTTCGCGGCGCCGGTGGTCGGGTCGTGGAAGACCAGTTCCTCGGCCGCCCGGCCGCCCAGCATGTAGGCGAGCTGGTCGAGCATCTCGTTGCGCGTGGTCGAGTACTTGTCCTCGTCCGGCAGGACCATCGTGTACCCGAGGGCACGGCCCCGGGACAGGATCGTGATCTTGTGGACCGGGTCGGAGTTCGGCGAGGCCGCCGCGACCAGGGCGTGACCGCCCTCGTGGTACGCGGTGATCTTCTTCTCCTTGTCCGACATGATCCGGGTCCGCTTCTGCGGGCCCGCGACCACGCGGTCGATCGCCTCGTCCAGCGCCTTGTTGTCGATCAGCTTCTGGTCGCCGCGGGCGGTGAGCAGCGCGGCCTCGTTCAGCACGTTGGCGAGGTCGGCACCGGTCATGCCCGGGGTGCGGCGGGCCACGGCGGACAGGTCGACGTCGGGCGCGACCGGCTTGCCCTTCTGGTGGACCTTGAGGATCTCCAGGCGGCCCTGAAGGTCCGGCGGGTCGACCGCGATCTGCCGGTCGAAGCGGCCGGGGCGCAGCAGCGCCGGGTCGAGGATGTCCGGACGGTTCGTGGCGGCGATCAGGATCACACCGCCCTTGACGTCGAAGCCGTCCATCTCGACGAGCAGCTGGTTCAGGGTCTGCTCGCGCTCGTCGTGACCACCGCCGAGGCCGGCGCCACGGTGACGGCCGACCGCGTCGATCTCGTCCACGAAGACGATCGCCGGGGCGTTCGCCTTGGCCTGCTCGAACAGGTCACGGACCCGGGAGGCACCGACACCGACGAACATCTCCACGAAGTCCGAGCCGGAGATCGAGTAGAAGGGGACGCCCGCCTCGCCGGCGACGGCGCGCGCGAGCAGGGTCTTGCCGGTACCCGGGCGGCCGTAGAGCAGCACGCCCTTGGGGATCTTGGCGCCCACGGCCTGGAACTTGGCCGGTTCCTGGAGGAACTCCTTGATCTCCTGGAGTTCCTCGACGGCCTCGTCGCAGCCGGCGACGTCGGAGAAGGTCGTCTTCGGGGTGTCCTTGGTGATGAGCTTCGCCTTGGACTTGCCGAAGTTCATGACCCGGGAGCCGCCGCCCTGCATCTGATTCATCAGGAACAGGAAGACGACCACGATCAGGACGAAGGGCAGCAGGGAGAGCAGGACGCCGACGAACGGGTTCTGCTTGGACGGCGAGACCGTGTAGCCGTCCGGAATCTGCTTGTCCTGGTACTTGGTCTGTAGCGTGCCGGCGACGGTCACGCCCTGGTCGCCGATGTAGCTCGCCTGGATCTTGGAGCTGCCCTCGACCTTGTAACCGTCCTTGAGCGTGACCTTGATGCTCTGCTCGTCACCGGTGGTGAGCTTGGCCGACTCGACCTTGTTGTCGTTGATCGCCGCCACGACCTGGCCGGTGTCCACCGTCTTGTAGCCGCCGGACGAGCCGACGACCTGCATCAACACGACCACGGCAAGGACGGCCAGCACGATCCACATGACCGGCCCACGGAAGTATCGCTTCACGTCCATCCATACGGAGCGGTGCCGCCCCGTCCCTCCTGCCATAGTGAGTTTGATAAGACAGTTCTTCTGACGGTACCCCAGCATTGTTGCCCGAAGCCGCACGGAGCCGTTTCGACGGCTGGGAAACCCGTCTCTGCATCCTTCAACGGTGCGGAACCCGCTGGGGTTCCCGATCGTCCTACCGGGCTTGGGCCGAGTGGCTCAGCCGCCGTAGACGTGAGGCGCGAGCGTACCGACGAACGGCAGGTTGCGGTACTTCTCGGCGTAGTCGAGGCCGTAGCCCACGACGAACTCGTTCGGGATGTCGAAGCCGACCCACTCCACGTCGATGGCGACCTTGGCGGCGTCCGGCTTGCGCAGCAGCGTGCACACCTTCAGGGAGGCGGGCTCGCGGGAGCCGAGGTTGTTGATCAGCCAGGACAGGGTCAGGCCGGAGTCGATGATGTCCTCGACGATCAGGACGTGCTTGCCCTTGATGTCGGTGTCGAGGTCCTTGAGGATGCGGACCACACCGGAGGACTGGGTGCCCGCGCCGTAGGAGGACACGGCCATCCAGTCCATGGTGACGGGGGTGGACAGCGCCCGGGCCAGGTCCGCCATGACCATCACCGCGCCCTTGAGGACGCCGACGATGAGCAGGTCCTTGCCCGCGTACTCCGCGTCGATCTTCGCGGCCAGCTCGGCCAGCTTCGCGTCGATCTCTTCCTTGGTGATGAGCACCTGCTGGAGGTCGGCACCCATGTCGTTCGCGTCCACCCGCATCACTTTCGTCGTCCCGCACTTACGGCCGCGTGCGCGGCCACCGGCTCCGGCCGCACGCACGGCCTCCGGCTGCCCGGCCCGCCGGAGGGTCACTCCGGGAGGGTGGGATTCAGCCTTGCCGAATCACCAGTCTGCCACCCTGCCGCTGGGCGACGACTTTGCCCGGGAGATTGATGGCTCCCTGGCCGCGCCAGCCGGTGATCAGGCGGTCGACTTCCTCGATGTGGCGGGCGAACAGCGCACCGGCCGGGGCACCGGCCTCGATGGCGGCGCGGCGCAGGATCCGGCGGCGCACGGCGGGCGGGAGGGCGTACAGCTTGGCGCACTCCAGCAGGCCGGCGGCGTCGCGCACGGAGGCCTCGGCCTGGCGGGCCCAGGCGTCCAGTGCGTCGGCGTCGTCGCGGGAGAGCTGGGCGGTGCGGGCGAGCGCCTCCACGACGCCCTTGCCGAGGGCCTTCTCCAGGGCGGGCAGGCCCTCGTGCCGGAGCCGGGAGCGGGTGTAGGCGGGGTCGGCGTTGTGCGGGTCGTCCCAGACGGGCAGCGACTGGACCATGCAGGCCTTGCGGGCGGTCTGCCGGTCGAGCTGGAGGAAGGGCCGCCGGTAACGGCCGCCGGCCCCCGAGACCGCGGCCATCCCGGACAGGGAGCGGATGCCGGAGCCGCGGGCGAGGCCCAGCAGGACGGTTTCGGCCTGGTCGTCGCGGGTGTGGCCGAGCAGGACCGCGGCGGCGCCGTGGCGAACGGCCGCGGCGTCCAGGGCGGCGTAGCGGGCGTCGCGGGCGGCGGCTTCGGGCCCGCCCGCGCGGCCGACGCTCACGGCGACGGACTCGACCGGATCGAGTCCGAGTCCGCGCAGCCGCAGGACGACCTCGTCGGCGCGGAGGTCGGAGCCGGGCTGGAGGCCGTGGTCTACGGTGACCCCGCCGGCCCGGATGCCGAGCTTGGGGGCCTCGAAGGCGAGGGCGGAGGCGAGGGCCATGGAGTCGGCGCCGCCGGAGCACGCGACGAGGACGAGCGGGGAGGGGGGCCGCTCGGCCGTCCGGTCCGGGTGCGCGCCGGTCAGCTGCGGGGCCGCGTGCGCGCGGAAGGTCTGGTGGTCGTTCAGGATGTCGTGGAGGACGCGGCGAACCGCCAGGCGTATCGCCGCGACCGCAGGATGGGGACCCATGTCCGGTTCCCTTCATGAAGTTTTCGGGGGATGAGCCCGGGACGGTCACTCAGAGTGTGTAGATGGTGACAGAAGCAGGCCGTTCCCCGAGCATTGCACGCCTACGCATGGCTCACGGTCCCTCGGACGGGTGATTGGAGGGGCGTTCGCCTGCCGTCGGCCGGATTCGTTTCACGACGTCCCCGTGCCGTTCACGACTCGGCCTTGCGATGCACCCGCGCGACCCAGTCCGCCGGTTTGGCGATCTCCGCCTTGGTGGGCAGGGTGTTGGGCGAGGTCCACACGCGGTTGAACCCGTCGACGCCGACCTGTTCGACGACGGCGCGCACGAACCGTTCGCCGTCCCGGTACTGCCTCAGTTTGGCATCCAGACCGAGCAGCTTGCGCAGGGCCATGTCCAGGCGGGAGGCGCCCTTCGCGCGGCGCTGCTGGAACTTCTCGCGGATCTCCGCGACGGTCGGCACGACGCTCGGGCCGACGCCGTCCATGACGTAGTCGGCGTGCCCCTCCAGCAGGGACATCACGGCGGTGAGCCGGCCGAGGATCTCCCGCTGGGCGGGGGTCTGCACCAGCTCCACGAAGGAGCGTCCGCCGTCCTCCTCCTCGCCTTCGGGACGGCCGCCGGCGAGGGACTGGGCGGCGTCCCGGATGCGCTCCAGGAAGGTCATCGGGTCGACGTCGGTCTCCGCCAAGAACGACTGGATTTCGCCCTCCAGGTGATCACGCAGCCAGGGCACGGCGGTGAACTGCGTGCGATGGGTCTCCTCGTGCAGGCACACCCACAGGCGGAAGTCGTGCGGCTCGACGTCGAGTTCCCGCTCCACGTGGACGATGTTGGGCGCGACGAGCAGCAGCCGGCCGCCGCCGTTCTCGCCGGCCGGGAGGTCGCGGCCGGCGGGGGCGAAGGTCTCGTACTGGCCGAGGACGCGGGAGGACAGGAACGACAGGAGCATGCCGAGTTCGACGCCGGTGACCTTGCCGCCGACGGCGCCGAGGACCGCGCTGCCCGGGTTGCTGCCGCGCCGTTCCTGCATCTTCTCCAGGAGCGGCCTGAGGATCTCCCGGAACCCGGCGACGTTGGCACGCACCCAGCCGGGGCGGTCGACGACGAGGACGGGGGTGTCGTGGGTCTCCTCGGTGCCCATACGAGTGAAGCCCCGGACGTGTCCCTCCGAGGCTTTCGCGTGCCGGCGCAGCTCCGCGACGACGGCCCTGGCCTCGTCGCGGCTGACGTCGGGGCCGGGACGCACGAGGCGTGTCGCGGTCGCCACCGCGAGGTTCCAGTCGACCATCCCGGGAGATGCTGTGCCACCGAAGCCAGTCATGTTGTCAACCGTACGTGAGCGGTCCCATTTCGGGCAGGCCGTGCGGGTGCCGACAGGGCCGAGCGCGCTTTCCGGTCACCCGCGCCCTCGGCCGTGCCCACGCCGCGGCGGTCAGCCCGTCAGGGCTGTCGCCGCCTTGTCCAGGGCCGCCTGGGCCTCCAGGGGATTCGCCGTCTCCGAGGCCAGGAAAGCGAAGGCCAGGAGATGGCCGGTCTTGTCGACGACCGTGCCCGCGAGGGCGTTCACGCCGGTCAGGGTGCCCGTCTTGGCGCGGACGAGGCCGGACGCGCCGTCGGTGTAGCGCGTGCTCAGGGTGCCGGTGAAGCCGGCCACGGGGAGGCCGGTGAGGACGGGGCGCAGGCCGGGGCGGCCGGGGTCGCCCGCCTTGACCAGGAGCGCGGTGAGGAGGTCGGCCGTGAGCCGGTCGTCGCGGTTCAGGCCGCTGCCGTCGTGGAAGGCGGCGCCGGCCATCGGCAGGCCGAGCTTGCGCAGTTGGGTGGCGATGGCCTCGGCGCCGCCGTCGAAACTGGCGGGCTGCCCGCTCGCCAGGGCCGTGTGCCGGGCCAGGGCCTCCGCGATGTCGTTGTCGCTGTTGGTCAGCATCCGCTCGACCAGGTCGGACAGCGGGGGCGAGGAGACGGTGGCGAGGGTCTCCGCGCGCGTGCTGGCCTTGGAGGGGCCGGGGGCCGTGGTGGTGACGCCGGCCTCCTTCAGGAAGCCCGCGAACCGGGCGGCCGCGTCCGCCGCCGGATCGCCCACGCGGGGCACCGGGCCGCTGGCGGAGGCGTCGGTGCGGCCCTCGTCGGCGGTAAGGGCGCTGACCGGGGCGAGGTTGTCGTTGACGCCGATGGGGTGCAGGGCGGGGCCGGTGAAGAGGGTGGTGTCGTACGAGAGGGTGATCTCGTGGATGCCGCGCTTGTCCAGCGCCTTCGCGGTGTCCGCCGCCAGGGCCCGCAGGCCGGCCCAGCCGCCGGCCTCGGCGTGCGCGGTGAGGGTGGGGTCGCCGCCGCCGACCAGGACGAGTTCCCGGGTGTCGGGTTCGAGGGCGGTGCGGGTGGTGAGGCGGTGGTCGGGGCCGAGGGCGGACAGGGCGGCGACGGCGGTGGCGATCTTGGTGGTGGAGGCGGGGGTGAGGGCCTTGCCGGAGTCGACGCCGTAGAGACGTTCGCCGGTCGTGACGTCGACGACGGCCGCCGCGTGGCTGGGGCCGAGCGCCGGCGCGTCCAGGAGGGGCCCCAGGACGTCCGAGAGCGCCTTCGCGTCCGGTGAGGTCTTCTTGGTGCCGACGGCGCCCGTGGCGTCGGCCAGGCCCGTCAGCACGGGCGCGGCGCTCGGCGCGGGTTCCGGCGCCCCGGCGGCCGTATGGGAACGGCCGTGATCTACGCCACCTGACCGCTCCAGGGCGGCGGCCCGGTCCCGCTCGGCCGTACGCTGACCGTTGGCGTCCCAGGGACCGGCGACGGTCACCACGCCGGCGGCCAGCGCCAGGCCGGCGGTGGCGGCGCCCGCGGTGTACTGCCAGGTCCTGACGGTCCGCGGACGGGGGAGACGGGGGAGGTGCACAGGCCTGACGCGCACGGCCTTCGTCAGCCGCGCGACCCGCGGCCGGGCGACCGTCACGGCGCGCGCCAGACTCGGTCGTACGGCGTTCACGATCCGCGCCACGCGCGGTCTCGCGACTCGCCAAGGTCTCAGCTCTGGCACGACCACCAGCCCCTTTCGCGATCACACACCTGCGTGAGGGACACTTAACCACCAGAACTATGTGCTGATCATGGAGGAGCCACCGGTGGAGTTCGACGTCACGATCGAGATCCCGAAGGGTTCGCGGAACAAGTACGAGGTGGACCACGAGACCGGTCGGATCCGCCTGGACCGTCGTCTCTTCACCTCGACCGCCTACCCGACCGACTACGGCTTCGTCGAGAACACTCTCGGCGAGGACGGCGACCCGCTGGACGCGCTGGTCATCCTGGACGAGCCGACTTTCCCGGGCTGCCTCATCCGCTGCCGCGCGATCGGCATGTTCCGCATGACGGACGAGGCGGGGGGCGACGACAAGCTGCTCTGCGTTCCGGCCACCGACCCGCGTGTGGAGCACCTGCGGGACATCCACCACGTGTCGGAGTTCGACCGCCTGGAGATCCAGCACTTCTTCGAGGTCTACAAGGACCTGGAGCCCGGCAAGTCCGTCGAGGGCGCCAACTGGGTGGGCCGCACGGACGCCGAGGCGGAGATCGAGCGGTCGTACAAGCGCTTCAAGGAGCAGGGCGGCCACTGAGCCCCCGGCTGCGCGAACGGGCCGCACGCGTGCGCGTGCGGCCCGTTTCGCATGTCCGCACGCGTGCGGCCCGTTGGGGTACGTGTGCGCATACTGATGATTACGGCAGGTGTGGTGCAGGGAGCGGTGCGAGGTGACGGAGACGGAGGACCGCAAGCCCCGGTCGGACGAGGCGCGGTACGACCCGGAGATCACGTCCGAGTTCGCCATTCCCCAGGGTCTCGACGTCCCCAGGGGCGGCGAGTCGGAGACGACCTCCGAGTTCGCGGTGCCGCAGGGGCTGGAGACACCGCAGCCGCCGAGTGCCGAGCCGGAGGGGTCGGCGTTCAGCACGCCGAGCACCTACAGCGCGACGAGCGCGCCGCCCGCGTTCACGCCGGCCACCGGGGTGCCGCTGGTCAGCCTGGTCAAGGACGCGCCCTGGCAGGACCGGATGCGCACGATGCTGCGCATGCCGGTGACCGAGCGGCCGGCGCCGGAGCCGGTGCAGCGCGTGGAGGAGGGCGGCCCGGCCGTCCCGCGCGTGCTCGACCTGACCCTGCGTATCGGTGAGCTGCTGCTGGCCGGTGGTGAGGGCGCGGAGGACGTGGAGGCCGCGATGTTCGCGGTGTGCCGGTCCTACGGCCTGGACCGGTGCGAGCCGAACGTCACGTTCACGCTGCTGTCGATCTCGCACCAGCCGTCGCTGGTGGAGGACCCGGTGACGGCGTCCCGGACGGTACGGCGGCGGGGCACCGACTACACGCGTCTGGCGGCCGTCTTCCGGCTGGTGGACGACCTGACCGACCCGGAGACCCATGTCTCCCTGGAGGAGGCCTACCGGCGCCTGGCGGAGATCCGCCGCAACCGGCATCCGTACCCCGGCTGGGCGCTGACCCTGGCGAGCGGGCTGCTGGCCGGCGCGGCCTCCGTGCTGGTCGGCGGTGACCCGATCGTGTTCCTGGCGGCGGCCGTCGGCGCGATGCTCGGCGACCGGCTGGCGTGGCTGTGCGCGGGGCGCGGGCTGCCGGAGTTCTACCAGTTCACGGTCGCCGCGATGCCGCCCGCGGCGATCGGGGTGGCGCTGACGCTGGCGCACGTGGACGTGAAGGCGTCCGCGGTGATCACCGGTGGGCTGTTCGCGCTGCTGCCCGGGCGGGCACTGGTGGCGGGGGTGCAGGACGGGCTGACGGGCTTCTACATCACCGCCTCCGCCCGGCTGCTGGAGGTCATGTACTTCTTCGTCGGCATCGTCACCGGGGTGCTGACCGTCCTGTACTTCGGCGTGAAGATCGGCGGCAAGCTGAATCCGGACGCGCAACTGGGCATCTCCGAACGGCCGCTGATCCAGATCGCGGCCTCGATGCTGCTGTCGCTGACCTTCGCGGTGCTGCTCCAGCAGGAACGGTCCACCGTGCTCTGGGTGACCCTCAACGGCGGTGTGGCCTGGTCGGTGTACGGCGCGATGCACTACGCGGGCGACATCTCGCCGGTGGCCTCCACGGCCGTGGCGGCGGGGCTCGTGGGGCTGTTCGGGCAGCTGCTGTCCCGGTACCGGTTCGCCTCAGCGCTGCCGTACACGACGGCGGCGATCGGGCCGCTGCTGCCTGGTTCGGCGACGTACTTCGGGCTGCTGTCCATGGCGCAGAACGACGTGGACAAGGGGCTGGTGTCGCTGGCCAAGGCCGCGTCGCTGGCCATGGCCATCGCCATCGGCGTCAACCTGGGGTCGGAGATCTTCCGGCTGTTCCTGCGGATCGGCTCCGCCGGGAAACGCCGGGCCGCCAAGCGGACGCGCGGGTTCTGAGTTCTCCCGGTTCCCCGCGGCCCGGTCAGCGGTTGCGGTTGTCGTACGGGTACTGGTTCGGGTCGTACTGCTGCTGCGGGTACTGCTGCTGGCCGTAGTACTGCTCGTCGTAGCCCTGGTTGTCGTAACCCTGGTTGTCGTAGCCCTGGTTCCAGTCCTGCTGCTGGGGCTGCTGGTACGGCTGCTCGTACTGCGGGGGGTACGGCTGCTCGGGCTCGACGCGCCGCAGGCGGGTCGTGGCGTCGTCCATGACCGGGGGGTGCTGGTACTGGGGCTGCTGGTAGGCGGGCTGCTGCGGGGGCTCCGGGCGGGTCTGCTCGGCCTTCTTGTTCTTGCCGCGCGCCCGCAGGAACTCGATCGCGATGGGGATCACCGAGACGAGGACGATCAGGATCAGGATCGCCTCGATGTTCTTCTTGACGAAGTCGATGTTGCCGAGCCAGGAGCCGAGCAGTGTGACGCCCGCGCCCCACAGGACGCCGCCGATGACGTTGAAGGTCAGGAACGAGCGGTACTTCATACCGCTGACGCCCGCGATGATCGGCGTGAACGTGCGCACGATGGGCACGAAGCGGGCCAGGACCAGGGACTTCGGGCCGTACTTCTCGAAGAACTCGTGCGCCTTGGTGACGTTCTCCTGCTTGAACAGGCGGGAGTCCGGGCGGTTGAACAGCGACGGGCCGACCTTCCTGCCGAACATGTAGCCCGCCTGGTCGCCGAGGATCGCGGCGAGGCAGATCAGGGCGATCGCGGCCCACAGCGGGAAGTCCAGGTCCCCGGACGTGATCAGCAGACCGCAGGTGAACAGCAGCGAGTCACCCGGCAGGAAGAAGCCGATGAGCAGGCCGGACTCGGCGAAGACGATGAGCAGCAGACCCCAGATGCTGTAGGTGTCGAGCAGATAGTTGGGATCCAGCCAGCTCGGGCCGAGGGCGAGTGTCATCACGGGTCCGGGCTCCTGAGGGGTGAAGGCGGCTACGGCGGCGGAACGTCGATGGGGCGCCGTACAAAACTATCAACGTGAGGAGACCGCCCCGGGTTCCACCGCCGTACCGAATGGTGCCCGGGCCCGGGGACCGGCCCCGGGCCCGGGATTCAGGACGCGGTGTGCCGGTCGGCGTTGGCGAGGATCGCGTCGCGCAGGTGTTCGGCGAGACCGGGGCGCATGGAGTCGTAGAACGCCTTGAAGCGCTCGTCGGAGACGTACATCTCCCCGAAGCACCGGTGCATCTCGTACGGGACCTCGAAGTAGTACCGGCTGATGTGCCGCCGGTGTTCCTCGGCCAGGTCCATGGCCGCCTCGCCGGCCGGCTGCTCGCCGGCGGCGACCAGCGCGGCGTAGCGCTCGCCCCAGTCGTCGACCTCGGCCTGGATGCGCTTCCAGTCCTCCTTCGTGTAGGTCGCGGCGCGGCGCTGCGACTCGGCGTACGCCTCCGTACCGCCCCAGCGCTGCTCGGCCTCCTCGGCGTACTGCTCGGGGTCCTTGTCCCCGAAGACCTCGAACCGCTCCTCCGGCGTCAGGTTGATGCCCATCGTGCGTGCCTCCAAGGCGTGCTCCACGGCCGCGGCCATCTTCTTCAGCTTCTCGATCCGGGCGGTCAGCAGGTCGTGCTGGCGGCGCAGGTGCGTGCGCGGGTTCGCGTCCGGGTCGTCGAGCAGGGCCGCGACCTCGTCGAGCGGGAAGCCCAGCTCCCGGTAGAACAGGATCTGCTGGAGCCGGTCGAGGTCGGCGTCGCTGTAGCGCCGGTGGCCGGCGTACGTCCGCTCGCTGGGTACGAGCAGGCCGATCTCGTCGTAGTGGTGCAGGGTGCGCACCGTGACGCCGGCGAACCCCGCGACCTGTCCCACGGAGTAGCTCACTTTCCGCTCCTTGTCGTCGGTACGGCTCCACGCTGAGGCCTCACGTGACGTGAGGTGCAAGCCGGAAGCGTTCCGGACGCCGTGATTCCGGATGTTGCGTACGTTTCGTCCGCTTATGGTGAGCCCGTGGCCCAGGAGACGACGCAGCAGGCACCCCCGAGCGCTCCGACCGCCCCGGCACGGGCTCTGCTGCCGCTCATCCTGCCCGCCGTCGTCGTGGGTGTGGCCGCCAGCCTGGTCTTCGTCGGGGTGAGCGCGGCGGCGGAGAAGCTCCAGCACGTGCTGTGGGGGCCGCTGCCGGACGCGCTCGGCGTGGGCCGCTACAGCGTGCTGTGGATGTTCGTCATGCTCGTGGCGACCGGGATCGCCGTCGGGCTGGTGGTGTGGAAGGTCCCCGGCCACGCCGGTCCCGACCCGGCCACCATCGGGCTGGACGCCCCGGTGCTGCCGCCGGCCGTGCTGCCGGGCCTGGTGCTGGCCGCCGGGCTCATGCTGGCCGGCGGTCCGAGCCTCGGCCCGGAGAACCCGGTCATCGCCGTGAACGTGGGCCTCGCGGCCTGGCTCGGCGGGCGCTTCCTGCCCCGGACGCCGGGCACCCTGTGGCCGGTGCTGGCGGAGTCGGCGACGATCGGCGCGCTGTTCGGCACGCCGGTGGCGGCGGCGCTGGTGATCTCGGAGTCGCTGGCGGGGCGGCCGATGCCGGGCCGGCTGTGGGACAACCTGTTCGCGCCGCTGACCGCCGGGGCGTGCGGGGCGATCACCACGGCCCTGGTGGCCCGTCCGACCTTCGACCTGGGCCTGCCGCCCATGGGCCACCCGCGCGCGGGGGACCTGCTGGCGGCCCTGGTGATCGCCTCGGTGGCCGCGCTGCTCGGCATGTGCGCCGTGCACGCCTTCCCGTACGTCCACGCGGCCTTCCGGCGGCTGCGGCACCCGATGCTGATGCTTCCGGCCGGCGGGGTCCTGCTGGGGGCCCTCGCGGCCCTGGGCGGCCAACTGACGCTGTTCAAGGGCCTGTCGGAGATCGGGGAGCTGGCCCGTCACCCCGAGGGCTGGTCGGCGCGACAGTTCGCCACGATGACGGTGGTGAAACTGGCCGCGCTGCTCGTCGCGGCGGCCTGCGGCTTCCGGGGCGGCCGGATCTTCCCCGGAGTCTTCGTGGGCACCGCCCTCGGCCTGTGCGCGCACGCGCTGGTGCCGGCCGTGCATCCCTCGCTGGGCGTGGCCACGGGCGTCCTGGGCATGCTCCTGGCGATCACCCGGCAGGGCTGGGTGAGCCTGTTCACCGCCGCCGTCCTGGTCGCCTCGCCCGGAATCCTCGCCCTGCTGTGCGTCGCCTCGCTGCCGGCCTGGCTGCTGGTGACGGGCCGTCCGCAGATGCAACTGCGCGAGGACGGCACCCCGGTCCGATGACTCTCCTCACCTGACCCTCTCTCACTCCTGACACCCCTTTCCTTGGAGGCAGTTCCCGATGGCCCTGCACAGAGGTCCCGAGAAGCACGAGCAGCGGACGATGTCGGTCAACCCGTTCTTCGGGGAGGCCAACCCCGTCGGCGGCATGACCGAGGCCCCGCCCACGCACCGGCTCCCGGACGCCCCGCTGCCGCCGTCCACGGCGTACCAGCTGGTGCACGACGAGCTGATGCTGGACGGCAACTCCCGGCTGAATCTGGCCACCTTCGTCACCACCTGGATGGAGCCGCAGGCCGGGGTGCTGATGGGCGAGTGCCGGGACAAGAACATGATCGACAAGGACGAGTACCCGCGCACGGCCGAGCTGGAGCGGCGCTGCGTGGCGATGCTCGCCGACCTGTGGAACGCGCCGGACCCGTCGGCGGCGGTGGGCTGTTCGACGACCGGGTCGAGCGAGGCCTGCATGCTCGCCGGGATGGCGCTGAAGCGGCGCTGGGCGAAGAGGAACGCCGACCGCTACCCGGGCGCGCGGCCCAATCTGGTCATGGGCGTCAACGTCCAGGTGTGCTGGGAGAAGTTCTGCAATTTCTGGGAGGTTGAGGCCCGGCTGGTCCCGATGGAGGGCGACCGCTTCCATCTGGACCCGCGGGCCGCCGTCGAGCTGTGCGACGAGAACACCATCGGGGTCGTCGGCATCCTCGGCTCGACCTTCGACGGCTCCTACGAGCCGATCGCCGACCTGTGCGCGGCCCTGGACGCCCTCCAGGAGCGCACCGGGCTCGACGTGCCGGTGCACGTGGACGGCGCGTCCGGCGCGATGGTGGCGCCCTTCCTGGACGAGGACCTGATGTGGGACTTCCGTCTGCCGCGCGTGGCGTCGATCAACACCTCCGGCCACAAGTACGGGCTGGTGTACCCGGGCGTCGGCTGGGCGCTGTGGCGGGACAAGGAGTCGCTGCCCGAGGAGCTGGTCTTCCGGGTGAACTACCTGGGCGGGGACATGCCGACCTTCGCGCTGAACTTCTCCCGGCCCGGCGCCCAGGTGGTGGCGCAGTACTACACGTTCCTGCGGCTGGGCCGGGAGGGCTACCGCGCGGTGCAGCAGTCGACGCGGGACGTGGCGACCTCGCTCGCCTCCCGGATCGAGGCGCTCGGCGACTTCCGGCTGCTCACGCGCGGGGACCAGCTTCCCGTGTTCGCGCTGACCACCGCCGACCACGTCACGTCGTACGACGTCTACGACGTCTCCCGGCGGCTGCGCGAGGGCGGCTGGCTGGTGCCCGCCTACACCTTCCCGGCGAACCGTGAGGACCTGTCCGTGCTGCGGATCGTGTGCCGCAACGGCTTCACGCACGACCTGGCCGACCTGTTCCTGGACGACCTGACCCACCTGCTGCCGGAGCTGCGCCGGCAGCCGCACCCCCTGACCCGGGACAAGGAGGCGGCCACCGGCTTCCACCACTAGGGCCGCGTCCACGGCGCTGTCAGCGGCCCAGGCGCGCGAACGTCCGTACGGCCGGCGGGAAGAACACCGCCGGCAGGGCGAGGGGCCACAGGACGGCCGGCCAGACCAGGATCTGCACGGCCTGCACCGTCTCCGGGCGCCCGGCGAGCAGGGCGAGACAGATGCCGACCCAGAGCATCGCGAAACGGAGCAGCAGGAGCAGGCCGGCGGCGGCCGCGAACGTAACGCCGGGAGAGTGAGGTCCAACTTGATTAGTGCCGATCACGCTGGATCAGCGGTCGTCCTCCGGGTGCCGCTCCCCTGTCGCGTACGGGTTCTCCTGCCCCTCGGCGAGCACGCCCACGAACGGCTCGCCCTCCCCCGCGAAGGTGTACGCGCCCGCCTCCAGACGGTCGACGAGCCCCTGGGTCCAGGCAGCGTCGGAGTCGGCCGTGTGGACCCAGAGGTTCATGATCTCCCCGATGTGGCCGAGCTGCTCCGGGCCGTCCTCGGGCACGTAGTGCTCGGTGACGGCGGCCCGCCACTGCCCGATCCGGCGGATCCGCTCGCGGAGCAGCTCCAGCGCCTCGGCGCGGGGCAGTTCGACCAGGAAGCCGATGGCGGCGGACTGGATGTCCATCTTCTGGTCGTAGGCGACCAGGGACTCGCGCAGCAGCCGGAAGAACTCGTCCTCGCCCCGGTCCGTGATCTCGTACTCCACCCGCGGCGGCCCCCCGGCCGTGGACGGCGCGACCTCGTGCGCGTGCAGCAGCCCTTGCTTGGCCATCTGCTTCAGGGCGTGGTAGATCGAGCCCGGCTTGGCATTGGACCACTCGTGCGCGCCCCAGTACTCCAGGTCGCCCCGGACCTGGTAGCCGTGGGCCCGCCCGTGCTGGCGGACCGCGCCCAGCACGAGAAGACGGATCGCTGACATGGGGTCCAGGTTAGGACCCCACGATCACCCCCAGGAGTCGCCCCGCTCCAGCGCCACCAGCTCGAACGCGGTCTTCCCGTCCAGGGACTCGCGGATGATGTCGGCGTGGCCGGCGTGCCGGGCCACCTCGCGGATCAGGTGCAGACACAGCCAGCGCAGCGACACACGGCCCTCCGGCGGGAACCAGGGGTCGGGCGGCAGCGGGAAGGTGTCGTCCAGGCTGGGCGCGGAGCGGATGAACTCCTCCGTCTCGGCGGCCACCTGCTCCCAGTACGCCAGCTGCGAGGCGACCGTCTCGTCGCCGATGAGCTGGAAGGTCTCGTGCCAGTTCGACGCGTCGCGCTTCACCGCCGGCGGCTCCTGCTTCGCCCGGGCGATCCAGCTCTGCTCCACCTCGGCGACGTGCTTGAGCAGACCGCCCAGGGACAGCTCGCTGACGCCGGGCCGGGTACGGGCCTGCTCCTCGGTCAGCCCGAGCAGTGCCCGGCGGATTCCTCCGCGCTGTTCCTCGATGAACGCGAGCAGCGCCCCGCGCTCGTCGCCCTTCGCCTCCGCCGGAACGTGCGTGACCATGGCGTGCCGCCTTTCGTCGGACCGGTTCGCCGGGGTCGTTTCCCCCCGACACCGACGACGCTACGGGCCATTGAGGTCAGATGCTGTCCGCAATGGCCCGCCCACCGAAAGGGCACCGAAAAAGTGGGCTGCGGGACGCCAGGGGGCGCGACTAGCGCGACTAGAAGGGGAAGCCGCTGCGCCCGTGCTGCACCGAGATCCACTTGACCGTGGTGAACGCCTCCAGCGTGGTCTCGCCGTTGAGACGGCCGAGGCCGGAGTGCTTCTCGCCGCCGAAGGGCACGATCGGCTCGTCGTGGACCGTGCCGTCGTTCACATGGAACATGCCGGTGTCGATCCGCTTGGCGAAGGCCACACCCCGCTCGATGTCGGCCGTGTGGACGGCGCCGCTGAGGCCGTACGGGGTGTCGTTGACGATCCGGACCGCCTCCTCCTCACCGTCGAACGGGACGAGGAAGACGACCGGGCCGAACACCTCCTGCTGGAGCAGCGGGGAGCCCGCCGGGACGCCGGTCAGCACGGTCGGCTCGACCAGGTTGTTGGTCGTGGTGCCGCGCACCAGGGCGGTGGCGCCCTCGGCGAGCGCCTGCTCCACGGTGCCGGAGACGGCGTTGGCCTGCGCGGAGTTGATCACCGGGCCGATCACGGTCTCGGGGTCGCGCGGGTCGCCGACCTTGAGGGTGCGGACCTTGGCGACGAACTTCTCGGTGAACTCGTCGGCGACGGAGGCGTCCACGAGGACCCGGTTGGCGGCCATGCAGACCTGGCCCTGGTGCACGAACCGGCTGAAGACCGCCGCGTCCACCGCGTAGTCGATGTCGGCGTCGTCCAGCACGACCAGCGCGCTGTTGCCGCCCAGCTCGAGGACCGCGCGCTTGAAGTTCCTGGCGCAGACGGTGGCGACGTGCCGGCCGACCTTGTCCGAACCGGTGAAGGAGATGACCTTCGGGACGGGGTGCTCGATGAACGCGTCACCGATCTCGGCGATGTCGGTCACGACGACGTTGAGCAGGCCGCCGGGCAGTCCGGCGTCCTCGAAGATCTTCGCGAGCAGGGTGCCGCCGGCGATCGGGGTGTTCTGGTGCGGCTTGAGCACCACGCCGTTGCCGAGCGCGAGGGCCGGTGCGACCGACTTCAGCGACAGCAGGAAGGGGAAGTTGAAGGGGCTGATCACGCCCACGACACCGACCGGCACACGGTAGACGCGGTTCTCCTTGCCCTCGGCCGGGGAGGGCAGGATCTTGCCCTCGGGGCGCAGGGCGAGGTGGACCGACTCGCGCAGGAACTCCTTGGCGAGGTGCAGCTCGAAGCCGGCCTTGACGCGCGTGCCGCCCAGCTCCGCGATGATCAGGTCGGCTATCTCCTGCTCGCGGTCCTCTATCAGCCTCAGGGCCCGCTCGAAGACCGCGCGCCGGGCGTAGGGGCTGGTCTCGGCCCACTTCTTCTGGGCGCGGGCGGCGGCCTGGTAGGCCTGGTCCACCTCGTCGACCGTGGCCACCGTGATCGAGGCCAGCTTCTCGTCGTCGTAGGGGTTGAAGTCGATGACGTCCCAGGAGCCGGTGCCCGGTCGCCATTCGCCGTCGATGTACTGCTGGGCCAGGTCGGTGAAGTAGGACGACATGTGATCCCTCAATCGCTAGCGGCCACAGATCCACGCCAGGTCTGATCGGACGTCATCCTACTTGCGGGTCAAGGTAGTTGGGGGACGTCAGGAGAGTTGCAGCAGACCGCGCAGGAGGTCGCGGCTCTCGTCCGGGCCGGGGCTGTCCTGCTGGAGTTCTTTCAGGGCCTGCTCGTACTGGGCGACGTCCTCGCGCTTGTCCAGGTAGAGGGCGCTGGTCAGCTGCTCCAGGTAGACCACGTCGGACAGGTCGGACTCGGGGAAGCTGAGGATGGTGAAGGCGCCGCTCTCGCCGGAGTGCCCACCGAAGCTGAACGGCATGACCTGGAGCCGTACGTTGGGCCGCTCGGAGATGTCGATCAGGTGCTGGAGCTGGCCGCGCATCACCTCGCGGTCCCCGTAGGGGCGGCGCAGAGCGGCCTCGTCCAGGACGATGTGGAACTCGGGGGCGTTGTCGGCGAGCAGGTACTTCTGCCGCTCCAGGCGCAGCGCGACCCGGCGTTCGACGTCGGCGACGCTCGCACCCTTCATGCCGCGCCGGACCACCGCGCGGGCGTACTCCTCGGTCTGGAGCAGGCCGTGCACGAACTGCACCTCGTAGACGCGGATCAGTGAGGCGGCGCCCTCCAGACCCACATAGGTGGGGAACCAGCTGGGCAGGACATCGGTGTAACTGTGCCACCAGCCCGCCACGTTCGCCTCCCGGGCGAGGGAGAGGAGCGACTCGCGCTCGGCCTCGTCCGTGATGCCGTACAGCGTCAGCAGGTCCTCGACGTCCCTCGTCTTGAAGCTCACCCGGCCCAGCTCCATCCGGCTGATCTTCGACTCGGAGGCGCGGATCGAGTACCCCGCCGCCTCGCGCGTGATCCCCCGCGCTTCCCGCAGTCGCCTGAGTTGCGAGCCGAGCAGCATCCGCCGCACCACCGATCCGGGCTCTCCCGCGCTCACTTTCGCCAGCCTCCCCAACCGTCTCCAGGGGCCGAAGTCTGCCACTAAAACACTTCGAGCAGTACTCGTCCGGTTACGGAAACGGAAAGAGCGCGCCCGTTTCCACCGGGTGCGGACCGGGAAGAGGTCCGGACCTCCGGCGGGAACATCGTGAAGATGGCAGAAAAAATGGCCAAGAAGCGGTACGGGCGGTGCCATTTCGGTCGCGTGCACGTGCATCTGCCCTTGCATCTGCTGTGCGCATCCGAAACCATGGTGCCGCGCCACCGCTGCATCGCAACGACCGCGAATTCCCGGGAGTGCCTCGCATGGGGACGAATGGATCGACCATGCTCAAGCCGTTACGGCAGGGCCTTCCGCCACTGGATCCCGCGGCCGTGTCCGATGCCGCCTCCTGCGCCCTCCCCGCCCGGCTCGAGGCGGTGCGCGAGGCCCGGCGCTTCACCCGGTGCACCCTGGAGCAGTGGGACGTCGGCGACCGCTTCGACGACATCTGCCTCGTCGTCTCCGAACTCGTCACCAACGCACTGCGCCACGCGGTGCCGGCCGCGCCGTGCCGGGGCGAGGAGCACCACCCGTCGGTACGGCTGCACCTGATGCGCTGGACCGAGCGGCTGGTGTGCGCGGTGCGCGACCCGAGCCACGAGACCCCGGTCCCACAGGACTCGGACGACTTCTCGGCCGAGTCGGGCCGTGGGCTGTTCCTGGTCGACTCCTTCGCCGACAGCTGGGGCTGGCACCCGCTCGCGGGCACGCTCGACGGCAAGGTGGTCTGGGCGCTGTTCCGGCTGCGCACGGCCGGCTGATCCGGTACGGCACCGGCGGACGCGCGGTTTCTACGCGCGTCCACCGGCCTTCGGAGATCCGCCCGGCCGACATCGTTGCCAGCGGCGCGAGCGGAGAGCCGGCGTCAGCTCGCTATCAGATGATCGAACTCGCCGTCCTTGACGCCCAGGAGCATCGCCTCGATCTCCGCGCGCGTGTAGACGAGCGCCGGCCCGTCCGGGAAGCGCGAGTTGCGTACGGCGACCTCGCCGCCCGGCAATCGCGCGAACTCCACGCAGGAGCCTTGTGAGTTGCTGTGCCTGCTCTTCTGCCAGGCCACTCCGTCCAGCTGCGTGGCAGCCATGCCGTTGTACACGTCGTACCCCCCGTACACGCCGTCAACGTCGCGGTCCACAGGTCGCTCCCCGGTGGTGCACTGGCTGGTGAGGCCATAGATGCTGTAGCCAACTGACCCGGATCATAGCTCTGTTCACGTGCAGATGCATGAGCAAATGCACGTGCACGAGGAGTGGTGCCACGGTTACAGCCTTGACGTCCGCTTTACCGAAGCTGTTCCAGCGTCTGCCCCAGAGCAGGCAGGACATGCCCCCTCCAGCCCCCGCCCATGACCTTTCGCGCCATCAGCTGAGCGGGGTCGTCCGGATCGAACCCCTCGTGCACTAGGAAGAGACGCGTACCGCGCCCCTCATGTTCCAGGGTCCACGTGATCGTCCAGTCGGCGGGGTTGGCCGGATCGGCATCCGCCCAGCGGAGGGACAGCATCCGCTCGGTGTCGTAGGCCAGCACCTCCACCTCTACGACGCCCGAGAAGCGGGAGTTGGGACGCGGGACGGAGGTCATCCGGTACCGGTGACCGACCCGGAGCCGGAAGTCCTCGGCGCCGGGCATCTGCCAGCGGACCAGCAGCCCGGGGTCGGTCAGGGCGCGCCAGACCTTGGCCGGCGGGTGCGGGAAGAACTGATCGACGCGGATCGTGGTGAGGTCGTCCGCGTCAGATCCGGGTGCTGAACTCATGACTGCTCATCGTGGGGCATGCGGTGGTCATGGCCGCTCGTCGTCGGGCATGTGGTCGAGGAGATCGCCGAGGCTCTTCAGTCGCTCGCGCCAGAACCGCTCGTACGGATGGAGCCAGTCCTGCACATCGGCGAGGGGAGCCGCTTCGAGGCGGTAGATGCGCTGCCGTCCGAAGCGCTGCTCGGAGACGAGGCCGGCCTCCCGGAGCACCTTGAGGTGTTCCGAGAGGCTCGGGCGGCGCATGTCGAAGTGGTCGGCCAGGGCCTGTACGGGCTGCGGCCCGCGCTCGCGCAGCAGCCGCAGCACCTCGCGGCGGGTGGCGTTGGCGAGCGCGGCGAAGACGCGGTCCTCGGCGGCGGTACCCGTCCCGTTCATCGAGCGGTCAGAAGCCTTCCTTCTCCGTCAGCAGCATCAGACCGTTGCCGTCGGGGTCGGTGAAGGAGGCCATCCGCCCCCAGGGGACGTCGTCCGGCCCCTGCACCTGGGCGCCGGCCGCGGCCAGCCGGGCGCAGTCGGCGTCGACATCGGTCGTGACCAACATGATCCCCCGCGCGGAACCGGGCTCGAAACCACCCATGCCGGGCCCGGAGAGCGTGAAGACGGTCTGGGCGCCCTTGGGAGCCACCTGGAGCCAGCGCCCCTGGGGCATGTCCCGGTCGGCGGTGACCTCGAAGCCGAGGACGTCGCGGTAGAAGCGCAGGGCGCGGTCCTGGTCGGCGACGGGAAGGGTGACGAAGGAGGCGTGCGTGATGTTCATGCCGCCGACAATAGGTAGGAAATTCCCTACTAGTCAATCGTAGGAATTCCCCTACGCGTCGGAGAACCGTGCGCGCTTGTATCGATCGGAACCGGGGACTGCGGGCCTTTCGCGATCGCAATCGGACCGCGACCAGGTCGACGGCCGCCCGCGCGGCTGTCTGCTGCCGCGTTCGGCCTGTCCCGGGTCGGCCTGCGGGAGTGGCCCATGAGGGATTCCTGCCCGGCGTCCGGAAGTCCTCGCGGTAACTGCTGGTAGCTTGCGCTGCGGGCCGTCCGGCGAGGGCGGCCGGCCGCTATCGCTGAGGGAGCTTCCGGTGACTACTGCGACTGCGAGAGTGCGGGCGACTGCGAGGGTGCGGAGCGCGGCCCTGGTCGCGGGGCTGGCGGGCGTTCTGGCGCTGACGGCGTGCGGCGGTGGCGGCTCCGGGGACAAGGACGGCGGTTCGGGGGGCGAGCACAACACCTCGGCGTCTCCCTCGTCGAGCACGAACGCGGCCCCCTCAGCCAGCGCGGACTCCCCCGCCGGCGCCTCCGCCAAGCTCCAGGGCAGCTGGATCACCACCACCGACGGCAAGATCGTGGCCCTGGTGATCACCGGGAAGAAGGCCGGGGTCTTCGCGACCGGCGGGACCGTGTGCAGCGGGACGGCGGGCGCCGAGGACGGCATGGGGATGATCCACCTGAGCTGCACCGGCGCGGACAAGGGCCGCACCACCGGCATGGTCGACTCCGTGAACGGTACGACCCTCAAGGTGACCTGGTCGGGCGAGGCGGGCCAGGAGACGTACACCAGGGCGGAGGGCGGAAAGCTGCCGTCGGGGCTGCCGACGGCAGCTTCCCACTGAAGCGGCGCGGGCGCTCTCAAAGCCGTTGAAGCACATCTGAAGTGATGAATCGGGCCGGGGCGCGTGAGGGCGTCCCGGCCGCAGGGGCCATGATGCGGGGGAGACCGTCACCACCTCGATGGGAACCTGCTCATGCGCGCCATTCCGCTCACCGTCACCGCTCTCGCCGCCGCTCTGCTGCTGACCGCCTGCAACGACAGCGGCGGGGACAAGAACGGCAAGAGCGGCTCCGCCTGCGAGATCGGCGGGGTCTCGCTGGAGATCGGGGCGGCGAGCGTGGCCCCGGCCGCCGGGGACACCGGTGAGATCCCGGTCAGCATCACCAACCAGAGCGCCCCCTGCACGCTGGACGACTTCCCGGAGGTCGTGCTCAGCGGTGGCGGCGCCAAGGCCAAGGTGCCGGTGCTCAAGGGCGCGAAGGCCCAGAAGCTGAAGCTCGCCAAGGGCGACTCGGCGTCCTTCTCGATCAGCTATGTGCGCGGCAAGGACGGCGCCGAGAACGCCCTGGCAGCACAGACCGTGAAGATCACCCTGCCCGGCTCGGACACCGACCGGACCTTCCCGTGGAAGTACGGCCCGGTCGCCGGCCAGTCCGACGGCAGCGGTCCGGACGCGTCCGTGAGCGCTTTCCAGCAGGTGGGTGACTGAGCGGGGTCGCGCGGGAGCGGGTCGGCGCGGGAGCGGGTCGGCGACTGAGCAGCGCGGCAAGGGACTGAGGTCGGCGGGGGGCAAGGGAGCAAGGTCGGCGGCTGAGCAGGGCGGCGAGGGACCAAGATCGGCGGCTGAGCAGCGCGGCAAGGGACCGAGGTCGGCGGGGGGCAAGGTCGGCAAGGGAGCAAGGTCGGCGGCTGAGCCTGGTGGCGACTGAGCCTGGTGGCGGCTGAGCCTGGCGGCGGCCGACGAGGTCCGTGACCGACCGTCACTCCAGGCGCGGGCGGGCTCTGACCTGCGCCCGGTCCGCCGCGCGTGCGCCCTCCGTCCAGCCCGCCGGGTCGCTGATCCCCCGCAGCCGGGTCGTCGTGGTCTCGGGGAACATGCGCTCCAGCCGGCCGGTGACGGCTGTCTCGCGCGTGGCCAGCACCGGCAGCAGGTCCTGGGTCACCTGGGTCTCGGCGGCGGCCGCGAGCCGGTCGCCCACGCGATGCGCGTACGCCGCGAGGAACGACTGCCGGAAGGTCTTGGTCCGCTTGCGCCCGCCGGCTCTCTGGGCGGCCTCCGCCGTCGTCATCGCGTGTGTGGCCTGCACCAGCAGCGAGGTGTAGAGCAGCTCGACCACCTCCAGGTCCGCCTCGAAGCCGACGACCGTGGAGAAGCCGAGCGGTTCGTTCCACACCGCACGGCAGTGGTTCGCCGTGGCCACCGCGTCCAGCAGGATCGCCTTGGCCTGTTCGTACGGCGGCTCGACCCCGATACGGCAGGCGCCGGGCGCGTCCGGCGCGGGCGCCGCGGCGGCGAGCAGCGCCTCGTCGACACTGTGCCGGGCCATCAGCTCCTGCGCCTTGGCGCTGAGTGCCTCGGCCTCCTCCGGATAGCCGGTGGCCTCGGCCTTGGCGAGCAGTGCCCGTATGCGGGTCAGCATGCGGGAGGCGCCCGGGCCGGGGGTGCGCCGGTGCTCCTCCTCCAGGGGCTCAAGGGCGGGCAGGCGCAACAGCAGGCGGTACAGCTCCAGTACCGCCGTGGCGTGCGAGAAGCGGTCGGCGGTGCGTTCGGAGCCGGCGGGCAGCGCCGCCAGCTGGTCGGCCCAGCGGCGCCCGCGCGGGCGGTCCCGCCCGGCCTGCGCCCGGATCAGTGCGGCGGCCAGGCGGACGTGCGCGTCGTCCAGCTCGCGCCGCACCAGCCGTACGACGTCGGCGGGCTGCCAGCCGCGCTGCCAGGCTCCCGCCACGAAGTCCTCGCCGCGGCGCGCGAGTTCGGCATCGGCGCCCGGGTCGGCGGCGAGCAGGGAGGCACCCGTGTCGAGGCCGGTGTCGGTGTCGTCGTAGAGGGCGGCCCGAAAGGCCCGTTCGACGGTGCTGGCGGTACTGGTCACGCCGTCGATCGTGCCACGCCCCGGTGACAGTGCACGGCCGTTGTCCACAGGCTGTGGATGACGGGTCGGAGGCCGGGCGCGGGCTGCGGCCGACGGTTGGTCCCGCCAGGGCGACACCACGAGACGGGAGTGTCAACCATCGGTTGACACTCCCGGTGAGGCAACCTACGGTTGACACTATGGCGACCAACCCCAACATCACGGCATCCGTGCGCCTCGACGACCTCATCGAGGCGATCAAGAAGGTCCACACCGAGCCCCTCGACCAGCTCCAGGACGCGGTGATCGCCGCCGATCACCTCGGTGACGTGGCCGACCACCTGATCGGGCACTTCGTCGACCAGGCCCGCCGCTCCGGCGCGTCCTGGACCGACATCGGCCGGAGCATGGGCGTGACCCGGCAGGCGGCGCAGAAGCGGTTCGTGCCCAAGGAATCCGCCGACCTCGACCTCAGCCAGGGCTTCAGCCGCTACACCCCGCGCGCGCGGAGTGTGGTCATGGCCGCGCACAGCGAGGCGGTGGCCGCGCGCAACGCCGAGGGCCGGCCCGAGCACCTGGTCCTCGGCCTGCTGGCCGAGCCCGAGGGCCTGGCCGCGAAGGCGATCACCGCGCAGGGCGTCCTGCTGGACGTCGTACGCCAGGACGCGACCGCCGCGCTCCCGCCCGCCGCGGACGACGCCCCCGACCTCGTCCCCTACGGCCCCGAGGCCAAGAAGGTCCTGGAACTCACCTTCCGCGAGGCGCTTCGCCTCGGCCACAACTACATCGGCACCGAGCACATCCTGCTGGCCCTGCTGGAGCACGAGAACGGCCAGGGCGTCCTCAGCGGCCTCGGCATCACCAAGGCGGGCACCGAGGAGTACGTCGGCAAGGTCCTGTCGCTGCTGCTGGAGCAGAAGAAGGAGGCGGCCGCGGCAGCCGAGTCGGCGACCGGAGCCCCGGAACCCAGCCAGGACTGACGAGAGCCGAAACCACAGGTCAGGTTGATTGTCAGACCCCCCTGTCACACTCGCAGTCATGACCGACCGGTGGGCGCTCGCACCGGCCGAGGACGAGGGCGTGGACGTCGCCCCCCTCGGCCCGGACGGGCTGCCCGCCGGGCCGGTGCGGCGGGAGAGCGATCTCGCCGCGGCGGTGCGGAGCCGCCCGGAGGTGACGCGCTGGGTGTGGCGGTCGACCCCCGAGGTCTACCCGCGACTGCTCGCCACGGGGGTGCGAGTGGAGCGGTGCTACGACATCGAGGACGCCGAAACCCTCCTGCTGGGCCACGAGGGGCGGTACGGCGAGCCACGCTCGGCCGCCGCCGCCCTGGCCCGCCTCCGCGGCGGCCCCGTCCCGCCCGACCCGCCGCAGCGCGCGGCCGATCCGGGCGCCCAGTCCCCGCTGTTCGAGCCCGTCGGCAGCCACCTGCCCCTGCCCGACCTGCTCGCGGTCTACGCCGACCAGCTGCGACGGCACGAGAAGACCGCCCACCCCGACCGCATGCGGCTGCTGACCGCCGCCGAGTCGGCCGGGATGCTGGTCGCCGCCGAGATGAACCACTCGGGTCTGCCCTGGAGCGCCGAGGTCCACCGCGACCTGCTGCACGACCTGCTCGGCGAGCGGTACGCGGGCGGCGGCGAGCCACGCCGCCTCGCCGAGCTGGCCGACGAGGTGTCCGCCGCCTTCGGCCGCCGGGTCCGGCCCGATCTGCCCGCCGATGTGATCAAGGCCTTCGCGCGGGCCGGTATCAAGGTGAAGTCCACGCGCCGCTGGGAGATCCAGTCCGTCGACCACCCGGCCGTCGAGCCCCTGCTGGAGTACAAGAAGCTGTACCGCATCTGGGTGGCCCACGGCTGGTCCTGGCTCCAGGACTGGGTGCGCGACGGCCGTTTCCGCCCCGAGTTCCTGGCCGGCGGCACGGTCACGGGGCGCTGGGTGACCAACGGCGGGGGCGCGCTCCAGATCCCCAAGGTGATCCGCCGGGCCGTCGTCGCCGACCCCGGCTGGCGGCTGGTGGTGGCCGACGCCGACCAGATGGAGCCGCGCGTGCTGGCCGCGATCTCCCGCGACCCCGGCCTGATGGAGGTGGCGGGCCGCGAGAGCGACCTCTACCAGTCCGTCTCCGACCGCGCCTTCTCCGGCGACCGGAACCAGGCCAAGCTCGCCGTACTGGGCGCGATCTACGGCCAGACCTCCGGCGACGGCCTGAAGAACCTCGCCGCGCTCCGCCGCCGCTTCCCCAAGGCCGTCGCCTACGTCGACGAGGCGGCCCGCGCGGGCGAGGAGGGCCGGCTGGTGCGCACCTGGCTGGGCCGCACCTGCCCGCCGGCCGCCCGGGCGGGCGAGGACGCGACGGAGGAGGCGGGCATCCCGGTCGGCGAGGAGGAGCCGGAGGCCCAGGCCGGCTGGGGCCCGGGATACACGTCGACCAACTCCCGCGCGCGGGGCCGCTTCGCGCGGAACTTCGTCGTGCAGGGCAGCGCCGCCGACTGGGCCCTGCTGCTGCTCGCCGCGCTGCGCCGGGCCTGCGCGGAGCTGAAGGCCGAGCTGGTCTTCTTCCAGCACGACGAGGTGATCGTGCACTGCCCCGCCGAGGAGGCCGACGCCGTCGTCCAGGCCATCCGCGAGTCCGCCGCCCTCGCCGGCCGGCTGACCTTCGGCGACACACCGGTGCGGTTCCCGTTCACGACGGCAGTGGTGGAGTGCTATGCCGACGCCAAGTAACGCGTGTCAGGCGCCTACGCGGCTCATAAGGCGGCTGAGCCGCCGCTCAGCAGCTCCCGCAGCTCCGCCAGGACCGCCTGCTCGTCCGTGCCGTCCAGCGCCTCGCGGGCCGCGCGCCACGCGTCGTACGCCTCCGCCCGCCGCCCCTGCTCGCGCAGGAGGAACCCGTGCTGGTGCAGGGCCAGTCCGCCCATGTACCGGTCGGCGCGGGCGTCGGCCCGGCGCAGCAGCTCGGCGCACTCGCCCGCCGCCCGCTCGGTCCGCCCCAGTCGCCGCAGCGCGCGGACCAGGCCGAGCCGGGTCTGGGACTCGCCGTGCCAGTCGCCGTGACCGCCGAGGATGCGCAGGCTCTCCTCGAAGTGCCGGGCGGCGGCGTCCGGTTCGCCGAGGGTGAGATGGGCGTAGCCGATGTTGCAGTGCGCCGAGTGCTGCACGATGACCGCGCCGATCGCGTCCCCGATGGCCAGCGACCGCCGGTGCTGCTCGATGGCGGCGCGCGGGTCGGTGTGCTCGTAGAGGTTGCCGAGGTGGCTGCGGGTGACGGCCTCGCCGTAGGGGTCGTTGAGCAGCCGCGAGTAGGCGAGGCTCTGCCGCAGCGCCTCCCCCGACTCCTCGAACCGTCCAAGCCCCTCCAGCAGCAGCCCACGGTTGTTCAGGCAGCGCCGGATCCGGGAGGCCGTGCCCAGCCGCTCCCAGATCGCCAGGGACTGGTCGGTGAGGGCGAGGGCGTCGTTCTGCCGTCCGGTCAGGAAGTGCAGGCCCGCGAGGTCGCCGAGCGCGTACGCCTCGGCCGCCGGGTCCCCGAGCCGCCGCGCGGCACCGAGCGCGGCCCGCCCCAGCACCTCCATCTCGGCGACCCGGCCGCTGCGCTGCACGTAGGGGAAGAGCAGCCGTACGAGGACCGAGAGATGGGCGGCCGTGCGCGAATCGTCGGTGTCGGCGTTCCGCGCCACCAGTGCGACGACGTTCTCCAGCTCCATCTCACCCCAGGCGAAGGCCTCCTCGGCCGACTCGAAGGGCGCGAGGGCGGCCACGAAGGCCGCGTGCTCGGCCGGCTGCGCGGAGGTCGGCCGCCGCCGGTCGTCCTGATCGAGCCCGGGCTCCACGATCGCCGTCAGCACGCGCTCGGCCATGGCGGCGTACCAGCGGAGGGCGGTCAGGTCCGAGGCGGCGAGGCAGGCGGCGGTGGCGGGGGTGTTTTTGGCGCTGGGTGCGCGGTCGGGGTCGGCGGTCCCGACGCTGCCGTCGGCCTCGGCGGTGCTGGGCGCGCCCTTGCCGGCGGTGCCGGAAGTCTCCGCGGCGGGCCCGTGCCCACCGGGCGCGGAAGACCGGCCGGGGTCATCCCTCGTTGCCGCGTCGGCGGCCGGGGACGTGGCGGGCTGCGGGTCGGCGTCGGCCAGTTCGCGGGCGAAGTCGCGGACCAGGTCATGGGGTGCGTAGCGGCCGTACGCGGTCTCCTCCAGGAGGGCGACGTCGACCAGGCGGTCCAGCGCGGCCTCGGCGCGGCGCTCATCGGTGCCGGTGAGGTCGGCGATCAGCGGGGCGCCGTAGGTGGGCAGGTCGAGCGCGCCGATGTGGCGCAGGGCGAGGGCCGCGTCCCGGTCGGCCTCGCGCTCGGCGGCGGCGAGCGCGTCGTGGGCGACGGCCAGGGAGCGGCGGACGCTCAGGTCGTCGTACTCCAGATGACGCAACCGCCCGCCGGTGTCGGCGAGTTGGCCGGCCAGGACGTCCGGGGTCAGGGCGCGGCGGGCCGCGAGCCGGGCGGCGACCACGCGCAGCGCCAGCGGGAGCCGGCCGGTCAGCTCGACCAGCGCGTGACCGGCGTCCAGCCCCGCGCGCCCGCTCACCGCGCGCAGCAGGGCCGCGCTGTCCTCGCTGGTCAGCGGAGAGAGCGGGAAGCGACGGGCACCGTCGAGCGCGGTCAGCGGCGAGCGGCTGGTGACGATCACCGCGCAGCCGGGCCCGGCCGGCAGCAGGGGCCGCACCTGGGCCGCGTTCGCCGCGTCGTCCAGCACCAGCAGGATGCGGGCCGGTGCGAGCAGCGAGCGGAGCAACGCGGCGGCGGCATCCGGGTGTTCCGGGATGCTCCGGGGCTCCGCACCGAGGTCGCGCAGCAGCGCGGCGAGCGCCTGCGTGGCGGTGAGCGGGGTCATGCCCGGGGTGGCGCCGTGCAGGTTCACGTAGAGCTGACCGTCGGTGAAACGTTCCCTCAACTCATGGGCGACGTGCAGGGCCAACGCGCTCTTGCCGACGCCGGCCATACCGCTGATCACCGCGACGGCGGGGGCCGGAGCGGACGGCTCGGTCAGCGTGCGGCGCAGCTCGCGGCGCACGTCGGCACGGCCGGTGAAGTGGGCCGGCGGGGCGGGCAGCTGGGCGGGGCGCGGGGTCTGCCGTGGGGGTGATCCGTCGCCGTTGCGTGAGGAGGCGGGGGGCGTGGGGGGCGTGGAGGCCGACGTAGGGGAGGTCTGGGACCCCGGGGACGCGGCCTCCCCGGCGGTGCCGCTGCCGGTGCCGGTACCAGTGCGGTTGCCGATGCCGGTACCAGTGCCGTAACCGTCGCCGTCGCCGTTACCGGCGGCCAAGTCGCCCTCCCGGCGCGGCTGTCCGCCCTGACCGGCCGACTTCTGGGGATCGCCGTACTCCTGCCCCCGCCGCTGCCCCTCACCACTGCCCCGCAGCACCTCGACATGCGCCTCGCGGACCGCCTGGCCGGGTTCGATGCCGAGTTCCTCGACCAGGCGGGCGCGTAGATCACGGTGGACGGCGAGGGCCTCGGCCTGGCGGCCTGTGCGGTGCAGGGCGAGCATCAGCTGACGGTGGTACGCCTCGCGCAGCGGATGTTCGGCGACCAAGGCCGCCAGCTCGGGGACGAGGGCCGCCAAGCGGGCGCCGCCGAGGGACAGTTCGGCGTCGTAGCGCAGCTCCAGCAGGAGCAGCCGGGCCTCGCTCAGGCGCTGCACGAGGGCGTAGCCGCCGATGTCGGCGGGGAGTCCGCTGAGCGGGGTGCCGCGCCACAGCGCGAGCGCGGCGGCGCAGGCGCGCACGACACCCGGCCAGTCGCGCCGGGCGTGCGCGGCGCGCGCTTCGGCGACCCGGGCGTCGAAGACGTGCACGTCCAGCTCGCCGTGGTCGACCCGCAGCACATAGCCCGGCGGTACGGCCCTGAGCCGCTCGGGATCGTCCAGGAGCCGGCGCAGCCGGGTGACGTGGTTGTGCAGGGAGGCCTGCGCGGAGACCGGCGGCGCTCCGCCCCACAGAGCGTCCTTCAGCGCCTCGACCGACACGACCCGGCCGGGTTCCAGCAGCAGCGCGGCGAGCAGGGCGCGGACCTTGGGGCTGCCGATGGCTCGGACGCCGTTGTCGGGGGCGTCGCGGTCGGCCTTCTCGGCGGGGCGGTGGGGGGATGGGGCACCGGAGGTTCCGGGCGAGGTGCCGGAGGCGCCGGGAGAGGTGCCGGAGTTCTCAGGAGAGGTGTCGTAAGAGCTGTCGTACGAGATCCCGTACGGCGGTCGGTCGTACAGGACCGGCGGTCCCAGCAGTCCGAAGTGCAGCTCGCACCGCCGCATCACGCCGCCCCACTGCCTTCCCGCGCGGTCGGGCCCGACCGCGCTCCGCTGCGGGCGTGTACCCGCCGTTGCCTGGCGAAATTCCGCCCTGTCCACAGCGGTTTCCCGCCACCTTCCACCCGTCGGCCGACCACCGGCCCCACCGCCGGTCCGGCAGCCGAATCCGCCCGTCCGAACGGGCGGTTCCCGCTGCCGCCGGACGACTTCCGGCCAACCGCTGCGAGGTCCGCTGACGAACCGTTGGCCACATGTTAGCGATCCGTTGGCGAATCCTGATGTGATCATTCCATCGGATTCGGCCCGACGGCGCGCGCGTAGCACGCGTAACTCGGGGGAGTGTCGCCGCAGGTCGGATCCGGGGACGACAAGGGCCCCGGCCGTCGGAGGTGAACGACCGGGGCCCCCGTCCCGTTTCTTTGCCCAGGCTCAGATCACCGGCGGGCGTCCCAGCCGGGTCAGCCGCCACACCGTCCGCCAGCGCATCGGCCGCCGCTCACCGGCCGGCTCCCGCAGCCCTTCCGCGAACCCGCCGAACCAGGCCTTGAGCCCGGCCGGGGAACGGGTGCGGGCGAGGGTGAGGAGCGTCCACACCCCGAGGTGCACCGGGACGAGCGGCAGCGGCAGCCGGCGCCGGACGAGCCAGACGCGGTTGCGGGCGTTGACCCGGTAGTAGATGGCGTGCCGGGCCGGTGAGGTCTTGGGGTGCTGGAGGAGCAGTTCGGGGGCGTACAGGATCTTCCAGCCGGCGTCGGCGGCCCGCCAGGCCAGGTCGGTCTCCTCGTGGGCGAAGAAGAACTGGGCGGGCCAGTCCCCGGTCTCGGCCAGCATCGCCATGCGCAGGGCGTGCCCGCCGCCGAGGAACCCGGTGACGTAGCCGCCGCGCAGCGGATCGGACGTGCCGATCCTCGGCACATGCCGCTGCTGGGTCTCGCCCCGCTCGTCGGCGATGCGGAAGCCGACGATGCCGAGGCGGGGGTCGGCGGCGTACAGGTCGCGCACGCGGCGCAGCACGTCGGGATCGACGAGCAGCCCGTCGTCGTCCAGTTCCACGACGACGTCGACGTCCCCGAACTCCCGCAGCCGGGCCAGGGCGACGTTCCGGCCGCCCGGGCAGCCCAGGTTCTCCTCGACGTCGATGGTGGTGACCTCGCCGGGCAGGTCCAGCCGGCGGGCGAACTCGGGCAGCCGGCAGCCGTTGCCGACGATCACGATGCGGGCGGGGGCGAGATCCTGTTTGGCCACGGACTGAAGCAGGGCGTCGACCTCGGCGGGCCGGTTGCCCATGGTCACCACGGCGACGGCGATCCTCGGCTCCACCACGTCCCTCACCCCATCCGGCCGACGACGGCACCGCGCCCCGACCGCGCGCTGCCCGCCGTTCACCAAGATGTTGCCTCAGGTCCGCGGGTTCACCAGACTCCGATTCACTTTGCCGCGTCTTTGATCCGGTTTTGTCGCCACATTCCCCTCCGCGACCCTTCTACCGACTCGCCATGCACCAGACTCCCTGCCGCCACACGACAAAACCCCAGGTCGGCTGATGCCTGACCTGGGGTTCCAGTGGAGCCGCTTTCGGGATTCGAACCCGAGACCTACGCATTACGAGTGCGTTGCTCTGGCCATCTGAGCTAAAGCGGCGTGCTGCCCGCACCCATGGTGCGATCGGCAACGTCGGTAAGTCTACACAGTTTCCCGGGGTGCTTCGTACCCACCCCGGAGCGGGTGGTCCGGGGTGGGCGGCGGGTGCTACGAGCAGCGCTTTCCGGAGGTCGGCGGGGTGCCACGGAGCAGGTAGGTGTCAATCGCCGTGTCGATGCAGGCGCTGCCCCGGCCGTACGCGGTGTGGCCGTCGCCGTCGTAGGTCAGCAGGCGGGCCGAGGAGAGCTGGGCGGCCAGGGACCTGGCCCAGCGGTAGGGCGTCGCCGGGTCGCGGACCGTGCCGACCACCACGATCGGCGCCGCCCCCTTCGCCTCGACGCGGTGCGGCTCACCCGTCGCCCGCACCGGCCAGTAGGCGCAGTTCAGCGAGGCCCAGGCCAGACCCGGACCGAAGACCGGGGACGCCTTCTCGAACTCGGGCAGCGCCTTCTCGACGTCCTCGGGGCTGGAGAAGGCCGGCGGCAGGTCCAGGCAGTTCACGGCGGCGTTGGCCATCATCAGATTGCTGTAGTGGCCGTTCGCGTCCCGCTCGTAGTAGCTGTCGGCGAGGGACAGCAGGCCCGCGCCGTCGTTCTCCCGCATCGCCGAGGTCAGCGCCTCGCGCAGCTGCTCCCAGGACGCCTCGTCGTACATGGACGCGATCACCCCGGTCGTGGCCAGCGACTCCCCCAGCTTGCGGCCGTCCGCGTCGCCCGCCGGGATGGGGTGGGCGTCCAGCTTGCGGAAGAACGCCTGTAGATCGGCACCGACCTGCGCGGGCGTCGCGCCCCTCCCGCCGAGCGGGCAGTCGGAGTGGCGAACGCAGTCCTTCGCGAACGCCTGGAACGCCGTTTCGAAGCCCGCCGTCTGGTCCAGGTTCAGCCTGCGGGCGTCCAGGGTCGGGTCCATCGCACCGTCCAGGACCATCCGGCCGACCCGCCCGGGGAACAGGCCGGCGTACGTCGCCCCGAGGAACGTGCCGTACGACGCCCCGACGTAGTTCAGTTTCCGGTCCCCGAGCACCGCCCGCAGGATGTCCATGTCGCGTGCCGCCTCGACGGTGGAGACGTGCCGCAGCAGCCGCGCCGAGCGGGCGCCGCAGCTCTCCGCGAACTTCCGGTCCGCCGCGACCAGCGCGTCCCGTTCCCGCTGGTCGTCGGGGGTCAGGTCCGTCTGCGTGTACGTGTCCATCTGCCGTCCGTCGAGGCATTCGACGGGCTCGCTGCGGGCGACGCCCCGCGGGTCCACCGCGACCATGTCGTAGCGGGCGCGGACCTGGGCCGGGTAGCCGATGCCGGCGTACTGCTGGAGGTACCCGACCGCCGAACCCCCCGGGCCACCCGGGTTGACCAGCAGCGAGCCGAGCGGCTTGGCCTTGCCGGTGGCCTTCTTGCGGGCGACGGCGAGCCGCACAGTGCCCGCGTCGGGTTTGGCGTAGTCCAGGGGGGCCTTCATCGTCGCGCACTGGAATCCGGGCACACCGCAGTCGTGCCAGCGCAGCCGTTGGCTGTAGTACGGCGTCAGCGCCGACGGCGTCGAACGCGGCAGCGCGGCCAGCGCCGCCTCCACCGTCCCGCCCGCCGGTGATGTGGTCGAGCTCCCGGAGGAACAGGCGGACAGGAGCAGTGCGGCGGCCGTGAGGAGGGTGGCCGTGAGGCGGACCGTCGTCCGGGTGCGGGTGCCCCGGGCCCGGCGGGTGCGGGGGGATGGCCTGGTGTGCATCCGGCGAGCCTAACCGTGTGCGAAGGGATGTGTGCGTTGCGTGGGATTTGTGGCTCTTACGAGGGACATGGTGGCCTCCTTCCCTGCCGGCCGGTCCCGACGCGCTTCCCAGCCGGCCAGTCCCGACGTCCTTCTCTGCCGGCCGGTCACGACGCCCTTCCCAGCCGGCCAGTCCCGACGTCCTTCCCTGCTGGCCGGTCACGACGCCCTTCCCAGCCCCCAGTCCCGACGTCGTTCTCCCTGCCGGCCGGTCGCGGCCGCCTTCCGTGCTCAGCCCGGGGCCCTGACGGCTTACGGCCTCAGCCCGCCCGCAGCGCCATCGTCATCGCCTCCACCGCCAGCAGCGGAGCCACATTGCGGTCCAGGGCCTCCCGGCACGCGGCGATCGCCTCGATGCGGCGGAGCGTGGACTCCGGGGCGCTGGCCCGGGCCAGCCGCTCCAGGGCGTCCTCGGCGTCGGCGTTGGCGAGCGCCACGCGCGTGCCGAGCTGGAGGGCGAGGACGTCGCGGTAGAAGGCGGTGAGGTCGCCGAGGGCGATGTCCAGGCTGTCGCGCTGCGTACGGGTTCTGCGGCGCTTCTGCATGTCCTCCAGTTCCTTCATCACCCCCGCCGTACCGCGCGGCATCCGGCCGCCCTGGGCCGCGCCGAGCGCCGCCTTCAGCTCCTCGGCCTCCTTGCCGTCCATCTCCTCGGCGAGCTGCTTGGCGTCCTCGGCCGCCGCGTCGACCAGCTCCTGGGCGGCCCTCAGACAGGCGCCGACCTGATCCAGCCGCAGCGGGAGCTTCAGCACGGCGGCGCGGCGCTCGCGGGCCGCCGGGTCGGTGGCCAGGCGGCGGGCCCGGTCGACATGGCCCTGGGTCGCGCGGGCGACGGACGCGGCGACCTCGGGCTCGATGCCGTCGCGCCGCATGAGCATGTCGGCGACCGCCTCGACGGACGGCGTGCGCAGGTTCAGGTGGCGGCAGCGGGAGCGGATGGTCGGCAGGACGTCCTCGATGGAGGGCGCGCACAGCAGCCAGACCGTGCGCGGGGCGGGCTCCTCCACCGCCTTGAGGACGGCGTTGGCCGACTTCTCGTTCAGCCGCTCGGCGTCCTCGACCAGGATGATCTGCCAGCGGCCGTTCGCCGGGGAGGTGAACGACTTGCGGACCGTGTCCCGCATGTCCTTGACCAGGATCTCGGAGCCGACCGCTGCGACCGTCGTGACATCCGCGTGGGTGCCGAGCAGCGCGGTGTGGCAGCCGTCGCAGAAGCCGCAGCCGGGGGCGCCGCCGAGCGCGCGGTCGGGGCTCACGCACTGAAGGGCGGCGGCGAAGGCCCTGGCCGCCTGGTTCCGGCCCGCGCCGGGCGGGCCCGTGAAGAGCCAGGCGTGGGTCATCTTCGACGTCTCGGGCAGCGGCTGGCCCGCCGCGGCGGCCGTGACGAGGGCGTCGGCGTCCCGCGCGGCGGCGTCGAGCACCGCGCTCACCTTCTCCTGCCCGACGAGGTCGTCCCACACGGTCATGGGTCACGCCGCCCTTCCGTCACACTGCGCGTTCCGGGATCCATTGTGCGGGTGGGCACTGACAACGCGGGCGAGCGGAGGTACGGCGGGGCGGCGAAGGTACGGCGGGGGGCCGGCGAAGGTGCGGCGGACCGACCGCACCGCCGTCAGCCGCGTCGGCCCCGGCCACGGCCCTTGCGGCCCTGCTCCTCCCCGTCGCGCCCCTGGTCGCCGTGCTCGCCCCCGTCGTACGACCCCAGCAGTTCGTCGGCCAGCGTCGGCAGGTCGTCCAGCGGGGTCTCCTCGGCCCAGTCGGGGCGCGGGCGGCGGCGGGGCGTGCCGTCGGCGTCGATCTGGGGCATCTCCCGCGTGCGTGCGTCGGAGCCGTCGGGGCCCGCGGCGGGCCGCTCGTCCCGGAAGAAGCCGGGCGGCACCCGGTCGGACGGGGCGTCGTCCCGTACGGGCGGCAGCACGGCGGTCTCGTCGGCCGCACCCGGAGCCACCGACGGCAGCTCGGCCGTCTCGTCGGCGGACACCGGCGGCAGCACGGCCGTCTCGTCCGCCGCGCCCGGCGGCACCTGCGGCAGCACCGCGGTCTCGTCCGCCGCCCCGGAGGGCGCCGGCGGCTGCGGCAGCTCGGCGGTCACCTCGGCGTCCGGGGAGGCGCCGCGGGCCTCGCCGGCCGAGCCGCCGCGCTGCTCGCGCACCGGCCGCAGCACCGTCGTCTCGTCCATGCCCCGGGTGTCGGCCGCCCGGGAATCCGCACCGCGCGCGTCCGCGCCCCAAGCGTCCGCAGGACGCCCGTCCGGGTCCGCACTCCAAGCGTCCGCACGACGCCCGTCCCCGTCCGGTGACACCACCGGCGTGGGGACCGTGGCCGCGTCGGGGACCACGCCCAGGGCCGTCGGCAGAGGCGCGCTGGGCCTGCGGGCCGCCGCGTCGGCCGCCGCCGCGGCCTCGGCGGCCTGCCGGCGGGCCTCCTCCGCCCGCAGCAGCGCCTCCTCGGCCTTGCGCTGTGCCTCCAGGCGCCGGGCCTCCTCCTCGGCGCGGAGCCGGGCCTGCCGGGCCTCTTCCTCGGCGCGCAGCCGGGCCTCCTCCTCGGCCTGCCGGCGGCGCCGCTCCTCCTCGGCCCTGCGGCGGGCCTCCTCCTCGGCGCGTGCCTTCTCCTCGGCGAGCAGCCGCTGCCGCTCCTCCTCCGCGCGCCGACGGGCTTCCTCGGCCCGCTGCCGGGCCTCCTCCGCCTGCCGTTCGGCCTCGCGCCGCTGCGCCTCCTCCAGCTCGCGCCGCTTGCGCTCCTCCTCCTCGGCGCGCAGCTTGGCCAGCTGCTCCTGGCGCTCGCGCTCCAGGCGCTCCTCCTCGGCCTTGCGGGCGGCCTCTTCCTCGGCCTTGCGGCGGGCTTCCTCCTCGGCCTTCCTGCGCGCCTCCTCCTGGGCCTTGATCTCGGCCTCGGACAGCGGCAGCACGGTGTCCAGCCGGTGCCGGATCACGGTGGTGACGGCCTCGGGCTCCTGCCCGGCGTCCACGACCAGGTAGCGGCCCGGGTCGGAGGCGGCCAGCGTGAGGAAACCGGCCCGCACGCGCGCGTGGAACTCCGCCGGCTCCGACTCCAGCCGGTCCGGTGCCTCGGTGAACCGCTCGCGGGCGGTCTCCGGGGAGACGTCCAGCAGGACGGTGAGGTGCGGGACGAGTCCGTTGGTGGCCCAGCGGTTGATGCGGGCGATCTCGGTCGGGGACAGATCGCGGCCGGCGCCCTGGTAGGCGACGGAGGAGTCGATGTAGCGGTCGGTGATCACCACCGCGCCGCGCTCCAGGGCGGGGCGCACGACCGTGTCGACGTGCTCGGCGCGGTCGGCGGCGTACAGCAGCGCCTCCGCGCGGTGCGACAGACCCGCCGAGGACACGTCCAGCAGGATCGAGCGCAGCCGCTTGCCCACCGGGGTGGCGCCGGGCTCGCGGGTGAGCACGACCTCGTGGCCCTTGGCGCGGATCCACTCGGCGAGGGCCTCGGCCTGCGTGGACTTGCCGGCGCCGTCACCACCCTCCAGCGCGATGAAGAAGCCGCTGGCCGCCGGGGCGGTGACCGGGTCGTCGCCGCCCAGCAGGGCGTCCCTGAGGTCTTGCCGCAGCGGCACGCCGGAGCGGTCGTCGACCTTGGCGAGCACCAGCGCGGCCACCGGCAGCAGCAGCGCGCCGACCAGCATCAGCGTGAACGCCGCGCCGCCGTGCGCGAAGACGAACTTGCCGTTCTCCAGGCGGTGCGGGCCGACGAGCGCCGCGAACACGGGTGCGATCAGGGCGCCGAGCGCTATGAAGACGCGGACCACGGCGTGCAGGTGCTCGGTGGTGCGCGCCCTGCGGTGGTCCTCGGTCTCCTGGTCGAGCAGGGTGTGCCCGGTGTTGGCGGCCACGCCCGCGCCGACGCCGGCCAGCGTGACGATCAGCAGGACCGTGGTGACGTCCGGGACCAGCCCGGCGGCCAGCAGCGCGATGCCGGTGACGGCGATGGCCAGGGCCAGCAGGCGACGGCGGGAGAGCGAGGGCAGCAGCGCGGGGGCGGTGCGGATGCCGACGGCGACACCGCCGGTCAGGCCCAGCACCAGCAGGCCGTACAGCACCGGGCCGCCGCCCAGGTCCTTGGCGTGCAGCACGCACACGGAGACGGCCGCCGCGATGGCCCCGGCGACCCCGGCGCAGGCCGGGACGAGCAGCGGGATGGCCCCCGTACGGCCCTTGTCGACGCCGGTGGCGGTGCGCGGGCGGCGCAGGCCCTCCAGCGGGGACCGCGCACGCGGGGTGCGCGTGTCGGGCAGCTCCAGATAGGTCAGCACGGACAGGGAGGCGGCGAACAGGCCCGCCGCCACATACGACCCGAGGGCCGCCTGGTGCTGGTCGAACCAGGCCACGCCGGTGCCCAGCAGGTTGTTCAGCAGCGCGGCGACGACCAGGGCGGCGGCGGCCAGCGGGACCGCCAGGAAGGTCGTCCGCACCGACAGACGGCGCAGGGCGTCCAGGTGGTCCGGCAGCGGCCGTACCGTCGCGCCCTCCGGTGGCGGGCCCGGCAGCAGGGCCGGGGCCGCGCTCTCCCGGCACACGGTCCACAGCCGCTCGGCGACGCCGGTGACGAAGGCGGTGACCAGCAGGACGGCCAGCGCGTTGTCCGGCGTCCAGTCGATCCACAGGGGCGCGACGATCAGCAGCGCGGCGCGCAGGCCGTCGGCGCCGACCATGGTCCAGCGGCGGTCGAGCGGGCCCTCCTGAGCGGTGAGCGAGGACAGCGGGCCGAGGAGGACGGCGCCGAAGAGCAGCGCGGCGAGGACGCGTGCGGCGAAGACCGTCGCCACTGCGAACGCCACGCCTCGGTAGCCACCGCCGAAGGCCCCCTCGGCGATCGCCGCCTGAAGGACCAGGAGGACCAGGACGAGGAGGGACAGGGTGTCGCCGACACCGCTCACCAGCTGCGCGCTCCACAGGCGCCGCAGCGGCGGTCGGCGCAGCAGGGAACGGACGGCGCGCTCGCGGGAGTCCGCGACCAGGGCGTCGTCCGGTGCTGTCGTGTGGGCCGTCGGCTGCTCGGCTCGCGTCATGCGTGCAGCCTATCCGCAGCCACTGACACCACACCTCGCGTGTCCGGACGTACGCGCGCCCCGGCACCGAAGGGTGCCGGGGCGTTCGTTTCGCGAATCGGGCCAGTGGCCGCCGTCCGACGGGTGTCAGTCCTCCGTGCCGGAAGCCGTCGCCTTGGAAGCCGTCGCCTTCTTCGCGGTGGTCTTCTTGGCGGTCGTCTTCTTCGCGGCGGCCGTCGTCTTCTTCGCGGCCGTCTTCTTGGCGGCGGTCTTCTTCGCCGGTGCGGTCTTCTTGGCCGCCGCCTTCTTCGCGGTCTTCTTGGCGGGGGCCTTCGCGCGCTTCTCGGCGAGCAGCTCGAAACCACGCTCAGGAGTGATCGTTTCGACGCTGTCGCCCGAGCGGAGGGTCGCGTTGGTCTCGCCGTCGGTGACGTACGGGCCGAAGCGGCCGTCCTTGACCACGACCGGCTTGCCGGAGACCGGGTCCTCGCCCAGCTCCTTCAGCGGCGGCTTGGCGGCCGCCCGGCCACGCTGCTTGGGCTGGGCGTAGATCGCCTGCGCCTCCTCCAGCGTGATCGTGAAGATCTGGTCCTCGGACTGCAACGAACGCGAGTCCGTGCCCTTCTTCAGGTACGGGCCGTAGCGGCCGTTCTGCGCGGTGATCTCCTGGCCGTCCGTGTCGGTGCCGACGACGCGCGGCAGCGACATCAGCTTCAGCGCGTCCTCGAGCGTCACCGTGTCGAGTGACATCGACTTGAAGAGCGAGGCCGTGCGCGGCTTGACCGCGTTCTTGCCGGTCTTCGGGGTGCCCTCGGGGAGGACCTCCGTGACGTACGGGCCGTAGCGGCCGGCCTTGGCGACGATCGTGTGGCCGGTGGCCGGGTCGGTGCCCAGCTCGAAGTCGCCGCTGGGCTTGGCCAGCAGCTCCTCGGCCAGCTCGACGGTCAGCTCGTCCGGCGCCAGGTCGTCCGGGATGTCGGCGCGCTGGTGCTGCTCGGTGTCCTTCTCGCCGCGCTCGATGTACGGGCCGTAGCGGCCGACGCGGAGCACGATGTCGTTGCCCACGGGGAACGACGACACCTCGCGCGCGTCGATCGCGCCCAGGTCGGTCACCAGCTCCTTGAGGCCGCCGAGGTGGTCGCCGTCGCCGTTGCCGGCGTCGGCCGCGCTGCCGGGGCCCCCCACGGCGGAGCCGCTGTCGGACTGGGTCTCGCCGAAGTAGAACCGCTTCAGCCACGGCACGGCCTTGGCCTCGCCCGCCGCGATGCGGTCGAGGTCGTCCTCCATCTTGGCCGTGAAGTCGTAGTCGACGAGCCGCCCGAAGTGCTTCTCCAGGAGGTTCACCACGGCGAACGACAGGAACGACGGCACCAGGGCCGTGCCCTTCTTGAAGACGTAGCCGCGGTCGAGGATCGTGCCGATGATCGACGCGTACGTCGACGGGCGGCCGATCTCGCGCTCTTCCAGCTCCTTGACCAGGGAGGCCTCGGTGTAGCGGGCCGGGGGCTTGGTGGCGTGGCCGTCGACCGTGATCTCCTCGGCGGACAGCGCGTCGCCCTCGGCGACCTGCGGCAGCCGGCGCTCGCGGTCGTCCAGCTCGGCGTTCGGGTCGTCGGCACCCTCGACGTAGGCCTTCAGGAAGCCGTGGAAGGTGATCGTCTTGCCGGAGGCGCTGAACTCGACGTCCCGCCCGTCGGCGGCGGTGCCGCCGATCTTCACGGTCACGCTGTTGCCGGTCGCGTCCTTCATCTGGGAGGCGACGGTCCGCTTCCAGATCAGCTCGTACAGCTTGAACTGGTCGCCGGTCAGGCCGGTCTCCGCCGGCGTGCGGAAACGATCACCCGACGGACGGATCGCCTCGTGCGCCTCCTGCGCGTTCTTGACCTTGGCGGCGTAGGTGCGCGGCTGAGGCGGCAGGTAGTCGGCGCCGTACAGCTGCGTGACCTGGGCGCGGGCGGCGGTGACCGCCGTCTCGCTCAGCGTCGTGGAGTCCGTACGCATGTACGTGATGTAGCCGTTCTCGTACAGCTTCTGGGCGATCTGCATGGTCGCCTTCGCGCCGAAGCCGAGCTTGCGGCTGGCCTCCTGCTGAAGCGTCGTCGTACGGAACGGGGCGTACGGCGAGCGGCGGTACGGCTTGGACTCGACGGACCGCACGGAGAAGCGGGTGTTCTCCAGGGCGGCGGCGAGGGCGCGGGCGGTCGCCTCGTCGAGGTGGAGGGTGTTCGCGCTCTTGAGCTGTCCCAGGGAGTCGAAGTCGCGGCCCTGCGCGACTCGCCGGCCGTCGACGGTCTGGAGGCGGGCGACCAGCGACGACGGGTCCGACGGATCCCCCGCGCGGCCGGTCGCGAAGGTGCCCGTCAGGTCCCAGTACTCAGCAGAACGAAAAGCGATGCGCTCGCGTTCCCGCTCCACGACGAGTCGTGTGGCGACGGACTGCACGCGGCCGGCCGACAGCCGGGGCATGACCTTCTTCCACAGCACCGGGGAGACCTCGTAGCCGTAGAGACGGTCGAGGATGCGGCGGGTCTCCTGGGCGTCGACCAGCTTCTGGTTGAGCTGGCGCGGGTTGGCGACGGCCTCGCGGATCGCGTCCTTGGTGATCTCGTGGAACACCATGCGCTTGACCGGGATCTTCGGCTTCAGGACCTCCTGGAGGTGCCAGGCGATCGCCTCGCCCTCCCGGTCCTCGTCAGTGGCGAGGAACAGCTCGTCGGAGTCCTTCAGGAGGTCCTTGAGCTTCTTGACCTGGGCTTTCTTGTCCGCGTTGATCACATAGATCGGCTGGAAGTCATGGTCGACGTCCACACCGAGGCGACGGACCTCGCCGGTGTACTTCTCGGGCACCTCGGCGGCACCGTTGGGAAGGTCGCGGATGTGCCCGACGCTCGCCTCGACGATGTAGCCGGGGCCGAGGTAGCCCTTGATCGTCTTCGCCTTGGCAGGCGACTCGACGATGACGAGTCGGCGACCGCCCTGTGCGGTCTCGCTGGTCGGGGACAACTTCGCTCTTCTCTCCGGTCGACGCTGGGGGCCTCCCCAGGCCTTGGTCCCGGGGTCGCGGCGTACTGATGGCTCGTGTGACGCTGCGGAGTGTGACGCTACATCCCGCCCCCGTGTCAAACGGGAAAAGCCCACAACGGCCACTCGAACGGTAACCCGACTACCGCCGTTCCTGCCGCCCGGACTGCCCGGTCACCCCCCTGACCCTGTCCGGAGCGTGACGCTCCCCTCACCCGCCGAACAGGGCGGGTACCCGTCTCAGACCCGGGTCAGGCAGTACACAGCGAGGGTCAGCGCGACCGTCCCGGCGACGCTCGCGACGGCGGCGGATGCGACCCGACTCACACCGACGGCCACCGGTTCCCGGCGCCGGAGACGGGCCCCGGTCCACACCAGCAGACCGGCCCCGAACAGGGCGAACACCACTCCCGCGAAGATCGCCGGTCCGCTCTCCATCGCCTGAGCGCCCCTTCCCTGCCGTCGGCTCTGCCCAGCGCCGGGAGAGTGGCACGCGCGGGAGGCGGGCGGGCGACATCGGGGTGAACGAGAGGTCGCGACGATCTCGAACGTACACTCGAATACAGAGGCCTCGAATCTGGCGCTCATATTTTTCCGGCCGTTTTTCGGAAACGGGTCGGCGCCGCCCGCGATCGGCAACCTCGCCGGGCCTGTGCCCCCGGCATACGACGATGCGCGCGCCACACGCAGGAGATGATCCGACCGCGCCTACGACGGCACGGGCACCCGGCCTACGGCACCTGCCCGGCACCGCTCCTCACCGGAACGCCCACCCGGCGCTCCGGCACGGCTCCTCACCCGGCGCTCCCGCCCTTCGCGCCCCCGCTCAGCCCGCCGGCTCCAGGAAGCCCTGCTCCACCAGCAGCCGGATCTGCGCGGGCGTGCGGTCGCGGAGCACCACCGGGTCCTCGCCGACGAGCTGCGCGATGGCGTCCAGGATGCGGCCCGCGCTCAGCGTGCCGTCGCACACCCCCGCGAACCCGGCACCCACGGTGTCCACCTTCGTCGCCCGGCGCATCCCCCGGTGCTGGCGCAGCACCACATGCTCCGGATCCTCGGCGCCCGGCAGCCCGACCTGCTCCTGGACCACCTCGGCGACGAGCCTGAAGCGGCTGTCCAGCAGCGCCGCGTCGTCGTGCTCCCGGAGATAGTCGAGCCGCTCGAAGTGCGCCCGGATCGTCTCCCCGAGCGGCTGTTCGACCGGGTGCGGCCACTCCTCCACGGTGACGACGGGCTCGGCGGACCCCGTCCTGCGCAGGGTGATCCAGCCGAAGCCGACCGCCCTGACCTTGCGCGCCTCGAACTCGTCGAGCCAGGCGTCGTACCGCGCCTGGTACTCCGCCGGGTCCCCACGGTGGTCACCGGCGTCCCTCAGCCACAGCTCGGCGTACTGCGTGACGTCCTGCACCTCGCGCTGCACGATCCAGGCATCGCACCCGCGCGGCACCCACGACCTGAGTCTGTCCTGCCAGTCCTCCCCTGCCACGTGCTGCCAGTTCGCGAGGAACTGCGCGAACCCGCCCTCGTTCAGCCGTTCCCCCGCCTGCTGAACGAGCGAGCGGCACAGATCGTCCCCGCCCATGCCACCGTCCCGGTAGGTCAGCCGGGCGCGCGGGGAGATCACGAACGGCGGGTTGGACACGATCAGGTCGAACGTCTCGTCGTCCTGCACCGGCTCGAACAGCGACCCCTCGCGCAGGTCGGCGGCGGGCGCGCCGGAGAGCGCCAGCGTGAGCGCCGTGATGTGCAGCGCGCGCGGGTTGAGGTCGGTCGCCGTCACGCGCGTGGCGTGCTGCGTGGCGTGCAGCGCCTGGATGCCGGACCCGGTGCCGAGGTCCAGGGCGGAGGCGACGGGGGTGCGGACGGTGATGCCGGCGAGGGTCGTGGAGGCGCCGCCGACGCCCAGGACTACGCCCTCGTCACGCTGCCCGATGCCGCCGGCGCCGCCGACCGCGCAGCCGAGGTCGGAGACGATGAACCAGTCCTCGCCGCCGGGACCGCCGTACGGCCGTACGTCCACGGTGGCGGCCACCTCGTCACCGCCCACGCGCCTGAGCCAGCCGGCCTCCAGCGCCTCCTCAACCGGCAGAACGTCCGCCACGCGCGCGTGGGGCACCGGTTGCTGGAGCAGGAACAGCCGTACGAGCGTCTCCAGCGGCGTGTCGCCACGGGTCGCCCGGAGAGCGGGCACGGTCTCGCTGCGGGCCAGTGCCGCGTACGCGGCGGCGCCGAGCAGGTCGAGCAGCCCGTCGGCGGTGAAGGAGGCGGCCAGCAGCGCGTCCCTCAGGCGCGCGGCGATGTCGGGCCGGTCGGAAGCGGGCAGGGGGGCGAGTCCGGAGTCAGTCACGCCCCCATTGTGGCCCGCGGGGGCCGCCCGCGGCCGACTCGCGGCGACTGCCCGAGGCCGGCTCGCGACGGCTGCCCTAGGCGATTCGCGACGGCTGCCCTGAGCCGGCTTCGCTCGACCGTTCGCCGACGTGAGCGGGTTGTTGCCGACGTCAGCCGACCGTGGCCGACCTCAGCCGGCCGTCGCGGAGTCGTCAGCCGGTCGTCGCCGGTGCCGTCGGCTGTGCCGACCCGGACGGTGTGACCTTGCAACTGGGCTGCTTGGCCATCGCCTCCTTGACGTCGCCCTTCTCCAGCCGCTTCAGCGCCTCCGTGCCGCTGTCGCTCTGCTTGCCGACCTCCTTGGTCTGTAGGGCGACCTCCTTCAGGCCCTTGGCGAACTTGCCCTGGTCCTTGGTGTCGAGCCCGTCGACCCTCTTCTTCAGGCCGGCGTACGACGTGGAGAGGCCGGCGAGGTTCTTGGCCGCGTCCTGCTGGAGCTTGGCGCCACCGTCGATCCCGGGGGGCGCTCCGGCGCCGTCGAGGGCGTCGGCGAGCGCCTTGTAGCCCTCGGCCATGTCCTGGAAGGCCTCCGCGTACGTCTTCTGGGCGTCCTTGGGCGGGAGGTTGGTGTCCGTGGCGATGGCCGCGATCGATGCGTTGGCCGACCTGATCTTCGCGTCCTGCGCGGGCACCGCGTCGCACACCGTCTTGGCCCAGGACACCAGCTTGGGGTCGGGCCCCTTGTCACCGCTGCTGCTGCACCCGGACACCGCCACCACCAGTACCGCACCGCCGGACAGTGCGGCCGCGAGCTTCTTGTTCACCGGATTGGTCCCTTCCATGGCTCTCGGCCCCCGGAATCTACACGGCGGACGCACTCCCTCCCCTTGTCCGGTGAGGTATAAGTCAGCTTTTGTGATCTTTCGCACCATGGGAGAGAAGGCTCACGACGTCGGCGAGCCCACGGACGACAAGCGGGCGGGCGGCGCGTCGGTACGCGCCTCCCGCCCGTCCGTTGAGCAGGGCCTTCTTGCCGCGATCTACGAAACCACCGCGGCGTCCGGCGGGTTGGCGACCCGCCCGGCGCTGTCGTCGTCACCGACGGCGATCCCGCGCCGCTTGGAGATGTACACGGCCACGACGATCACCAGCAGCGCGAGGATCGCGATCCCGATCCGCACCCCGAGGTTCTTGTCGTCGCCGTAGGAAAACTTGATCACCGCCGGTGCGATGAGCAGCGAGACCAGGTTCATGACCTTCAGCAGCGGGTTGATCGCGGGTCCGGCGGTGTCCTTGAACGGGTCGCCGACCGTGTCCCCGATCACCGTGGCCGCGTGGGCCTCGCTGCCCTTGCCGCCGTGGTGGCCGTCCTCCACCAGCTTCTTGGCGTTGTCCCAGGCGCCGCCTGAGTTGGCGAGGAACACCGCCATCAGCGTGCCCGCGCCGATCGCGCCGGCGAGGTAGGAGCCGAGCGCGCCGACACCGAGCGTGAACCCGATGAAGATCGGCGCCATGACGGCGAGCAGACCGGGCGTGGCCAGCTCCCGCAGGGCGTCCTTGGTGCAGATGTCGACGACCTTGCCGTACTCGGGTTTCTCGCTGAAGTCCATGATCCCGGGCTTCTCACGGAACTGCCGCCGCACCTCGAACACCACCGAACCCGCCGACCGCGACACCGCGTTGATGGCCAGTCCGGAGAAGAGGAAGACGACCGCGGCGCCCGCGATGAGGCCGACGAGGTTGTTGGGCTGCGAGATGTCCATGGACAGGCTGAGCGGCGAGCCCGGCCCGGTGAGCTTCGCGCCGACGTCCTGCACGTTGGTGGTGATCGCGTCGCGGTACGACCCGAACAGCGCCGACGCGGCGAGGACGGCGGTGGCGATGGCGATGCCCTTGGTGATGGCCTTCGTGGTGTTGCCGACCGCGTCCAGGTTGGTGAGCACCTGGGCACCCGCGCCTTGGACGTCGCCGGACATCTCGGCGATGCCCTGCGCGTTGTCGGAGACCGGCCCGAACGTGTCCATGGCGACGATCACGCCGACCGTGGTGAGCAGGCCGGTGCCGGCCAGCGCCACCGCGAACAGCGCCAGCATGATCGACGTACCGCCGAGCAGGAACGCGCCGTACACGCCGAGCCCGATGAGCAGCGCGGTGTAGACGGCGGACTCCAGGCCCACCGAGATGCCGGAGAGGACGACGGTGGCCGGGCCGGTGAGGGAGGTCTTGCCGATGTCCCGCACCGGACGGCGGTTGGTCTCGGTGAAGTAGCCGGTCAGTTGCTGGATGACGGCGGCGAGCAGGATGCCGATGGCCACCGCGACCAGCGCGAGGATGCGCGGGTCGCCGTCCTTGCCCTTGATCGCCGCGTCGGTGACGCCGTCGAGTGCGGAGTACTTCGACGGCAGATAGACGACGACCGCGATCGCGACCAGCGCCAGCGAGATCACCGCGGAGATGAAGAAGCCGCGGTTGATCGCGCTCATGCCGCTGCGATCGGCGCGGCGCGGGGCGACCGCGAAGATGCCGATCATGGCAGTGAGCACACCGATGGCGGGCACCAGCAGCGGGAACGCCAGCCCGGAGTCGCCGAAGGCGGCCTTGCCGAGGATCAGCGCGGCCACCAGGGTCACGGCGTACGACTCGAACAGGTCGGCCGCCATGCCCGCACAGTCGCCGACGTTGTCGCCCACGTTGTCGGCGATGGTCGCGGCATTGCGCGGGTCGTCCTCCGGAATGCCCTGTTCGACCTTGCCGACCAGGTCGGCGCCGACGTCGGCGGCCTTGGTGAAGATGCCGCCGCCCACTCGCATGAACATCGCGATCAGGGCGGCGCCGAGGCCGAAGCCCTCCAGCACCTTCGGAGCGTCGGCGGCGTACACCAGCACCACACAGGAGGCGCCCAGCAGGCCGAGCCCCACCGTGAACATGCCGACGACGCCGCCCGTGCGAAATGCGATCTTCATCGCGGTGTGCGAGACGGTGGTGAGATCCTTTTCCGGTTCGCCTTCCGCCGGGGTGGCTTCCCGGGCCGCCGCGGCGACCCGCACATTGCTGCGTACGGCGAGCCACATGCCGATATAGCCGGTGGCCGCCGAGAACGCCGCTCCGATCAGGAAGAACACCGAGCGGCCGGCCCGCTGATTCCAGTCGTCCGCGGGCAGCAGCATGAGCAGGAAGAAGACGACGACGGCGAATACGCCGAGCGTGCGCAACTGCCGGGCGAGATACGCCTTGGCACCTTCCTGGACCGCCTCGGCGATCCGCTGCATGCTCTCGGTGCCCTCGCCGGCCGCCAGCACCTGGCGCACCAGGATGCCCGCGACCACCAGCGCGGCCAGGGCGACCGCCGCGATGACGGCCACGAGGATCCGGTTGTCGTCGGTCAGGACCGCGGCTGCGAGGGATGTGGGGTGACCCAACTGAGTGGTAGAAAGCCCCGCCATTCGTCCTCCTTGACGCTTGGGCTGAGCTCAAGATGTGGACGGATTGTAGGTACCGCCGAGTGATCTAAACAGGGGACGGTAAACGGAATTGGCCTGCATGTACATACAGCAAACCCGAACGACGTAATGCCCCAAAGCCATTGTCGGCCACCTGGGCGCTTGATCAAATTATCACGGTTTTGATCGTGAATTCGTTCACGAATTCCGCAGTGGCCGGAAAACACGACAGGGGCCCTGCTCGGCAGGGCCCCTGTGCGCTTGGTGGACGGTTGTGACGGTACGGCCGGTCGAGTGAGACGAGGCGGGTACGGCCGGTCGGGTGAGACCGGCAGGCTGGTGTGAAAAACCAGGCTGGTCCGAGACCAGGCGAGTGAAGGTCAGGCGAGTGCGACGGCCGGCGGCGTGGTCGGCCAGGTCATGCGAATCAGGCCGCCGTTCTGCCCGGTGGTGACCTCCACGTCGTCGACGAGGCCGCTGATGACCGCGAGGCCCATCTCGTCCTCCTCGACCTCCGGCTCGGCGTCCCGCCCGGCGCCGGGCGTGTCGCCGCCCGGCGTGGCGTGCGGTGCCTCGTCGCCGACCTCGATGGAGAACTGTTTCTCCTCTTCGATCAGCGCCACCTTCACCGGTGCCGTGACGCCGCTGCTCTGGTGCAGTCCGACAGCGCGGGAGCAGGCCTCGCCCACGGCGAGCCGCACCTCGTCCAGGACGGCCTCGTCCACTCCGGCCCTGCGCGCCACCGCTGCCGCCACCAGCCGGGCGGTCCTGACGTGCTCGGGCAGCGCGCTGAAGCGGAGTTCGACGGTGGCCATGCATCCCCCTCGCGACTACGGGCGTGCGGTCGGAGGCGGGGCCGCCGAGCGCCCGCACCTCCTGGGTACGTCTGTCCCCCGGCCGTCGCGTGCGCGGCGGCCCAGGACGGGACCGGCCGGCGTCCGGGCCCCCGGCGGGAGCCCGGCGCCGGCGACCGGTCCGGGATCGGTCGGTTGTCGATCAGTCGGTGGCCGCCACCGCTTCCTCGACCGTGGTGTGGATCGGGAACACCTTGGTGAGGCCGGTGATGCGGAAGATCTTGAGAATGCGCTCCTGGTTGCAGACCAGACGCAGCGAGCCCTCGTGGGCGCGAACCCTCTTCAGGCCGCCGACCAGGACACCGAGCCCGGTGGAGTCGAGGAAGTCCACGCCTTCCATGTCCACGACGAGGTGGAAATTCCCGTCGTTCACCAGCTCGACCAGCTGCTCGCGCAGCTTGGGCGCGGTATATACGTCGATTTCGCCACCGACCTCGACGACCGTACGATCGCCGACGGTACGGGTCGACAGGGACAGGTCCACGGATCCTCCAGCACCTTGCTATCGAGCGGTCGTCCCTCGGGCACCACGCTTGCGGCCCCCGGGACGTTTCGCCAGCCGCGATGGCATTCAATCACTTACCGGCAGGCGTGCACGACGCCTTGGCTCCATTGTCCGTCACGCCAGTGACACACTCGGTGCCGATGGCCAAGAATCACCGATCCGATCGACCCCAGGCTCACCCGGCCTCCCGCCCGTCTCCGGGGACGCTCCTGGACCGGCTCGCCTCCGGGCCGAGCCGGGCTGCGCGCATCACTCATACGGAGCACTTGCCCCCGCGCGCGGGCCGCCATGCCGTCTGGCCTGACCGGATTCGGTCCGAGGTGATCGCGGCCGTCCAGGCGTGCGGCATCGAGCACCCCTGGGCGCACCAGGCGCTGGCCGCCGAGCACGCCCTGGACGGCGACTCGGTGGTGGTCGCCACCGGCACCGCCTCCGGCAAGTCCCTCGCCTACCTGGTGCCCGTGCTGTCCACCCTCGTGGACGGCGCCGAGGCCCCGAACGGCCGCGGCGCCACCGCCCTCTACCTGTCCCCCACCAAGGCGCTCGCGGCGGACCAGTGCCGGGCGGTGAAGGAACTTTCACAACCTCTCGGCACTTCGGTACGGCCGGCCGTGTACGACGGCGACACCCCGTTCGAGGAACGCGAGTGGATCCGCCAGTACGCCAACTACGTCCTGACCAACCCGGACATGCTGCACCGCGGGATACTCCCCTCCCACCCGCGCTGGTCCTCCTTCCTGAAGTCGCTCAAGTACGTCGTCATCGACGAGTGCCACACCTACCGGGGCGTCTTCGGCTCGCACGTCGCCCAGGTGCTGCGCCGGCTACGCCGCCTGTGCGCCCGCTACGGCTCCTCTCCCGTCTTTCTGCTGGCCTCGGCGACCGCCGCCGAGCCCGCGGTCGCCGCCCGCCGGCTGACCGGCCTGCCGGTCGTGGAGGTCGCCGACGACGCCTCCCCGCGCGGTGAACTGGTCTTCGCCCTCTGGGAGCCCCCGCTCACCGAACTACAGGGCGAGAAGGGCGCACCCGTACGGCGTACCGCCACCGCCGAGACCGCCGACCTGCTGACCGACCTCACCGTCCAGGGCGTGCGCTCGGTCGCCTTCGTACGCTCCCGGCGCGGCGCCGAGCTGATCTCGGTGATCGCCCAGGAGCGACTCGCCGAGGTCGACCGCTCCCTGGCCCGGCGTGTCGCGGCCTACCGCGGCGGCTACCTCCCCGAGGAGCGCCGCGCCCTGGAACGCGCCCTGCACTCCGGGGAACTCCTCGGCCTCGCCGCCACGACGGCCCTGGAGCTGGGCGTGGACGTCTCCGGACTGGACGCGGTGGTGATCGCCGGCTACCCGGGCACGCGCGCCTCCCTGTGGCAACAGGCGGGCCGCGCGGGCCGCTCCGGCCAGGGCGCCCTCGCGGTCCTCGTCGCCCGCGACGACCCGCTGGACACCTTCCTCGTCCATCACCCCGAGGCCCTGTTCGACCAACCGGTGGAATCCACGGTCCTCGACCCCGACAACCCCTACGTCCTCGCCCCGCACCTGTGCGCCGCCGCCGCGGAGCTGCCGCTGACCGAGGAGGACCTGGACCTCTTCGGCCCCGCCTGCGCGGACGTGCTGCCGCAACTGGAGGCCGCGAAGCTGCTCCGCCGGCGCACCAAGGCCTGGCACTGGACCCGCCGGGAGCGGGCCGCCGACCTCACCGACATCCGCGGCGCCGGCGGCCGGCCGGTGCAGGTCGTCGAGGCCGGCACGGGCCGTCTGCTCGGCACGGTCGACGCGGGCGCCGCGCACTCCACCGTCCACGAGGGCGCCGTCCACCTGCACCAGGGCCGCACCTACCTGGTGCGCTCGCTGGACCTGGAGGACTCCGTCGCCCTGGTCGAGCAGGCCGACCCGCCGTACTCGACGGTCGCCCGCGACACCACGGCCATCTCCATCCTGGAGACGGACACCGAGATCCCGTGGGGCGCGGGCCGCCTGTGCTACGGCTCGGTGGAGGTCACCAACCAGGTGGTCTCCTACCTCCGCAGGCGCCTCATCACCGGCGAAGTGCTGGGCGAGACGAAACTCGACCTCCCTCCTCGTACGCTGCGCACCCGTGCGGTGTGGTGGACGGTCACCGAGGACCAGCTGGACGAGGCCCGGATCACCCCGGAGATCCTCGGCGGCTCCCTGCACGCCGCCGAACACGCCTCCATCGGCATGCTGCCCCTCTTCGCCACGTGCGACCGCTGGGACATCGGCGGCGTGTCCGTGCCCCTGCACCCCGACACCCTCCTCCCCACGGTCTTCGTCTACGACGGCCACCCCGGCGGCGCGGGATTCGCCGAGCGCGCCTTCCACACCGCCCGCGCCTGGCTCGCCGCCACCCGCGAGGCCATCGCCTCCTGCGAGTGCGAGGCCGGCTGCCCGTCCTGCATCCAGTCCCCCAAGTGCGGCAACGGCAACGACCCGCTGCACAAGAGGGGCGCGGTACGACTCCTCACGGTGCTGCTGCGGGGGGCGCCGGAGGGGGCGGGTGAGGGGGAGTCGGGGGGCGCGTAGGCGACGGGGCGAGGAGGGGGCTGCCGGGGGAGTCGGAGTCGGAGGCCGATGGTGTGACCTGGGAGCCGCCCGGCACGGCGAGCGGCAGGGCTCAGGACCCGCTCGGCACGGCCGACGGTATGACCTGGGAGCTGCCCGGTACGGCAAGCGGCGCGGCCTCGGAGCCGGCCGGGACGCCAGGCGGTAGGGCCTGGGACCCGCTCGGCACGGCAGACGGCACGGGCTGGGAGCGGGCAGGGACGTCAGGCGGAACACTCGGGGACTCATCCGACCCGCCAGGCGGAACAACCGGGGACCCGTCCGACCCGCCGGGCGGTACCGGACCTGCCGGTCCCGCTCTCGCCCTGACCTCCGCCTTGAACGGCCCCCTCCCCGCGGCCGCCGTCACGTCGGACGTGTCGCCCACGATCGCGCACCGCACCAGCCGTACCCCCTGGGCCGCCGCCAGCCGTTCGGCCCGAGCGCAGGCCGCCGTGCCGCCCTCGGCCCAGTGATCCGCCGCCGCGAGCGCGGCCAGGTCGGCGCCGCCGGCCGCCCTGTGCCGTACGACGACGGCCTGCCCGAGAGCGAGCACGGCACCGAAAACGACGCACAGCACGGCGATCGCCCCCAGGCTCCAGACGGTGGCCGATCCCCGGTCCGAGTCCGACGCCCGCTCCGGCTCCGCACGCCCGCCGGCCAGTCCACCGTGGCGCCTCATGGCCCCGGCTCCCTCGGTCCCACCGTGTCCTCGGCGAGGGCCACGGCCTCCTCTCGGACCTCGAACGGCAACCCGCTCAGCACCGGCGGCTTGGCCATCACCGTCACCCGGACCCGGTCGCCCTCGCGTGCGACGCTCACCCGCGCTCCCCTCGGCGCCGCTTCCCTGGTCACCGTCACCACCGCCTCGGCCGGGTCCTGCCGGGCGGCGGCCCGGGCGCCCGCGCGGGCCGCGTCCACGCACTCGATCTGCGCCGCCACCACGAGCAGCCCCCAGACCAGTGCCATCGTGAACGCCACCAGCACGGACAGCACCACGGCCGCCTCCGCGGTCACGAACCCGCGGTCCCCGCCTCGCTCACATCCGCGCACTGAGGGCCCTCTTCACGATGGCCTGCAACTCCGCCTGGACCTGGCCGCTGGTCACGACCTTGTAGAGCAGCAACGCGAACCCGACGGCCGCGATGATCCCCATGGCGTACTCGGACGTCACCATTCCGGCATCCTGACGGCAAGCCCCGCGCACCCGGACCGCCGCCTTCCTGATCTTCTCGAACATCTCAACCCCCGTGAGGCTCTGGTCTCTTGTCGCTCGTGTCGTTCGTTGTCAGTTGCTGTCGGTTGTTGTCGTCGGTCGTCGTTCTTCGCGCTCACCTGACGTCTGCGTGCTGGTCCCCTCTCGTCCCCTCACCTCCCTCCCATCACCCCGCCCGCCAGTCCGATCACGACCGGCAGCACGCCGACCGCGATGAACGCGGGCAGGAAACACAGGCCGACCGGCGCGGAGATCAGTACGCCCGCCCGGCGCGCCCGGACCGTCGCCGTACGGGCCCACTCCGCGCGCGCGTCCGACGCGAGCCGGGCGACCGGACCGGCCGCGGGCAACCCTGACTCGTCGGCCCGCTCCAGCAGCCGCGCCAAGGCACCGGCGCCGGGCAGCGCCGCCAAACTCCGCCAGGCGTCCGCCGGTTCCCCGCCGAGCCGGACCTCCGCCGCGCCCCGCGCCAGCGCCTGGCCGACGGGTCCGCCGAGGGCCTCCCCGACCGCCTGAGCGGCGATCACCGGACCGGCACCGGCCGCGATACAGGCGGCCAGCAGATCGGCGGCGAGCGGAAGTTGGCGCTCGGCCCCGGCGGTATCGACCACCTCTTGCTGCCCGGCTGCCGCCTGCCGGCCCCGCCACCGCCACAACACGGCGCCCACACCCAGCCCCAGCACCACACCGACGACCCCGCCGACCAGCACCCACACACCGCACGCCGCACCGGCCGCCGGCACCCATCGCCGCACGCTGTCCGGAATCGCCAACCGGGCTTTGCGAACAGGCACTTCCAAGCCCAGCAGCTCGGCCACCCGACGCCGCGCCCAACGCCGCCGTCGCGTCAGCTCCAGCCACCAGGCACCCCAGCCGAGGACCAGCACCACGACCAACGCCGTCCCCAGCCTGTGGACGACTTCCCCGCTCATGCCGCTCACCCCTTCCCCGCCGTTCGGACCTTCGGGCCGCTCGCCCCATCGCACACGGCTCTCCTCACACGGCCTCCGCACCTCATACGGCCTCCGCCCCTCGGACGATCCGCATCGACCACCACATCCCGGCCGCCTCGAACACCGCACCGGCCGTCAGGCAGCCGAGGCCGGCGCCGCTGTGCAGCAGCACGCGCAGCGGGTCCGCGCCCATGGCCGTGCCGAGGAGCAGACCGAGGACGGGCAGTGCGGCGAGCAGCACCGCGGTGGCCCGGGCGCCCGACAACTGGGCGCGCAGGTCGGCTCGTTGATCCCGCTCGGCGCGCAGGGCCCCGTCCAGCCGGTCCAGGCCGGTGGCCAGTCCCGCACCCTGATCCACGGCCACCCGCCAGCACGCGGCGAGTCCGAGCAGGCCCTCCGCTCCCGGCTGCCGAGCCGCCACGGCGAGCGCGCCGGGCACGTCTCCGCCGAACCGCGCCGCGGCCACCACGGCGGCCTGGGCGTCGCCGAGCCCGCCGGAGTCCCTCGCGGCCCGCAGCAGCGCCTCCCCCGGCTGCCGCCCCGCCCGCACCTCCCCGGCGAGCGCACCGCACAGGGCGATCACCGCGTCGGCCCGCCGCTCCCGGTTGTGCCGGGCCTGCCGGGCCAGCCGCATCCGGCGCAGCACCGGCACCCCGGCCGCCCCCGCGGCAACCGGGATCAACGAGGCGCCCATCAGCCCGATCACCAGTCCGGCGACGAGCGCCCACCACTCGGCCCCCCATCGGCCGCGCTGGCGCCGCAGTTCCGCGAGGACCTGCTCCCAGACGGGTGGCCCGGTCGCCACCACTCCGCCGCCGGCGAGCAGAAGCCGTGCCCGCCGCATCCCGTAGTGCCGCCCGCCCAGCAGCCAGACCAACGCACCGAGACAGACCAGCGCGGCCCCCATGGACGTCTCACCGATCACTTCCGTCACTCCTCTCATCACTCCCGAACCCCCACTGACCCGCCCCCGACCCACCGAACCCACTGCCCCGCCGACCCCCCTCACCGCCCCAAGCCGGACGCGCTCACACCACTCACCCACCCCGGCCCACCACCCTCACTCAGTCGCTCCGGAACCCCCGGCCTCCCCCGCATCCGCCAGCAGTTGCCGCAACCGCCCCCACCCCCGCTCCCGCACAAACGCCCGCTCACCCCAGCGCAGGGCCGGTACCGTCCGCACCAACCCGGTGGTGTCCCGTTCCAGCACATGGACCTCGGCGATCCGGCGCCGCCCGGACCGGTCCCGTACGAGGTGCACCACCACCGAGAGGGCCGCCGCCAACTGGCTGTGGAGCGCGGCCCGGTCCAGCCCCGCGGCCGTGGCCAGCGCCTCCAGCCGGGCCGGTACATCCGCCGCCGCGTTGGCATGGACCGTGCAGCAGCCGCCTTCATGGCCGGTGTTGAGCGCCGCGAGCAGATGCACCACCTCCGAGCCGCGCACCTCGCCGACGACCAGCCGGTCCGGTCGCATCCGCAGCGCCTGCCGCACCAGGTCCTCCAGCGTGACCAGGCCGGCGCCCTCCTGGTTGGCGGGCCGGGTCTCCAGCCGGACGACGTGCGGGTGGTCCGGCCTCAACTCGGACGAGTCCTCGGCGAGCACGATCCGCTCGCCCGGTCCGACGAGCCCGAGCAGGGCGCTGAGCAAGGTCGTCTTGCCGCACCCGGTGCCGCCGCTGACGAGGAAGGACAGCCGGGCATCGAGCAGAGCCCTCAGGATCCGGTCGCCGCCGGGCGGCACCGTGCCCGCCACGACGAGTTCCTCCAGGGTGAAGGCCCGGGGCCGTACCACCCGCAGGGCGAGGCAGGTGCAGCCGACGGCGACCGGTGGCAGCACCGCGTGCAACCGGGTGCCGTCGGGCAGCCGGGCGTCCGCCCAGGGCCGGGCGTCGTCCAGCCGGCGTCCGGCCACGGCGGCCAGTCGCTGCGCGAGACGTCGTACGGCCGCCGCGTCGGGGAAGGTCACCGGGGTCAGCTCCAGGCCGCCGCCACGGTCCACCCAGACCCGGTCCGGGGCGGAGACCAGGACGTCGGTGACGTCCGGGTCGGCGAGCAGCGGTTCCAGGGGGCCGGTACCGACGAGTTCGGACCGAAGGTGTGCGGCCGCGCCGAGGACTTCCGCGTCGCCGAGCACCCGGCCCTGTTCGCGCAGGGCCTGGGCCACGCGCGCAGGGGTGGGTTCGGCGCCGCTCTCGGCGAGCCGGCGGCGGACGCCGTCGAGCAGGGCCGCGCCGTCGGCCCGGTCGAGTCCGGGCAGGGTCATCGGATGCCTCCCGCCTCGATCAGCGCGCGCTCCCAGAAGTGCGCGCAGAAGCGGGCGAGCGGTCCGCGCCCGGTCGCGCCCGGCGGTTTAGCGCCGCCCCGGGGGCGCAGCAGCGCGGGTTCGACGGGCACTTCGCCGGCCAGCGGCAGGCCGAGCAGCCGGGCCACCTCGTGGTCGTCCAGGCCGGGTGCGTACGGTCCGCGGACCGCCACCCGCAGGTCCCGTACGACCATTCCGACGGCGGAGGCGACGCGGCCGGCGGCTGCGACGGCCCGCAGCTCGGCCGGGACGACGAGCAGGGCCATGTCGAGCTGGGCGAGGGCCTCGGCGACACCGTCGTCGAGGCGCCGGGGCAGGTCGACCACGACCGTGCCGCCGCGCCGCCGGGCGGCGGCCAGCACCGCGCGGACCGCGGGAGGCGGGATGGCGACGCAGTCGCCACGGTCCCAGCTGAGGACCCGCAGGGAGTGCAGTTCGGGCAGTGACTCCTCCAGGGCGCCGCCACCGACCCGGCCCCGGGAGGCGGCGAAGGCGGGCCAGCGCAGCCCTTCGGCGCTCTCGCCGCCGAGGAGTACATCGAGTCCGCCGCCCAGCGGATCGGCGTCCACCAGGAGGGTGCGAAGTCCCTCGCGCGCGGAGGTGACGGCGAGCGCGCACGCGAGCGTGGACGCGCCGGCCCCGCCCCGGCCGCCGATCACACCTACGGTGAGGGCCGGGCGGCCGATTCCCTCGGCGACGTCGGCGATGCGGTCGACCAGCCACGGCTCGCCGTCGGGGAGCATCAGGACGTGGTCGGCGCCGATCTGGACGGCTCGTTTCCACACCCCCGGGTCGTCCTGGTCACGGCCCACCAGCACCACTCCGGGGCGGCGCACGGCTCCGCGCATCCGGTGGGCGGCGTCGTCGCCGACGAGCACGAGCGGGGCGGACGCCCAGCCGTCGCCGGATTCCGGTACGCCGTGGCGGACCTCGGGTGTGGCGCCCGCCGCCGCGCACAGGCGCAGCAGATCGTCCAGGAGGACGGCGTCCTCGGTGACGATGAGCGGCCGTCCGGGCCGCTCTGCGGGGCCGGGCGGCGGGTCGTGGGTGACGGTTCCGGTCACGGGTGTTCCCCCTTCGCTGCGTGGGCCGCGCAGCCCCTGCGGCCACGCGATTCCCAAAGGTGTGAAGAACCGGCAAGCGGCCTCCATATGAACGGCCGATAGGAACCGGCCATACGCGCTCCGGCAATCGGACCGGGCCATGAACTCGCCACGGCCGGAGTGCGCTGGAATCACGGTGCAGCGATCCGCGAAATGATGTGGATCTTGGTCGATAACTGTGGACAACCCGGGCCCTGTGAATATCTCCGTCACCCATACCGGTGACCCCCGTGCTGATCCGTGTGCGATATCCACAGAGCATCCCGACGATTACTCACGGTTACCGATCACGGGCATACTGAGAAACGCGGCCACGGCGGCGCGAGGCCGGCCGTAGGACCGCGTGAAGAGAGGAGAAGAGGGCGAAAACCCATCCGGACATGCGACGACCCCCGCCGGGGGGGAGAGCGGGGGTCGTCCCCACGGCCGACTCGGGGGGGGAGGAGTCGGACCGGGTTAGCACGGTCGCGAACGATCCGTGACTTCCATGGTGTACCCGAGAGCCCTCTCAGGCAAACCCACACGCCCCACCTTACGCCGAATGGTGGGCGCCTATGCTCAGGGACGTGGAAAACCACTCCTTGCCCCGCGCAGCGGCCTTCTTTGACCTGGACAAGACGGTCATCGCGAAGTCCAGCGCGCTCACCTTCAGCAAGTCCTTCTACCAAGGCGGGCTGATCAACCGCAGGACCGCGCTGCGTACCGCATATGCCCAGTTCGTCTTCCTCGCCGGCGGCCTGGACCACGACCAGATGGAGCGCATGCGCGAGTACCTCTCCGCGATGTGCCGCGGCTGGAACGTCCAGCAGGTGCGGGAGATCGTCGCCGAGACCCTGCACGAGCTGATCGACCCGATCATCTACGACGAGGCCGCCTCCCTGATCGAGGAGCACCACGCGGCCGGCCGGGACGTGGTGATCGTGTCCTCCTCGGGCGCCGAAGTGGTCGAGCCGATCGGGGAACTGCTGGGCGCGGACCGAGTGGTCGCCACCCGCATGGTCGTCGGCGAGGACGGCTGCTTCACCGGAGAGGTGGAGTACTACGCCTACGGCCCGACCAAGGCCGAGGCCATCAAGGAGCTGGCCGCGTCCGAGGGCTACGAACTCGACCGCTGCTACGCCTACAGCGACTCGGCGACCGACCTGCCGATGCTCCAGGCCGTCGGGCACCCGCACACCGTGAACCCGGACCGCGCGCTGCGCCGCGAGGCAGTCGCGCGTGGGTGGCCGGTTCTGGAGTTCCGCCACCCGGTCCTGCTCAAGAAGCGACTGCCCGGCTTCTCCGTCCCGCCCCGCCCGGCACTGGTCGCCGCGGCGGCCATAGGCGCGGCGGCGGCGACCGCCGGCCTCGTCTGGTACGCCAGCCGGCGCCGCGGCACCGCCTGAACGAGCGCCCGTTTCACCCTGTTTGAACCTGAACGTAAAGAAGTGCAGGCAGGGGTTCCGCTTCCTCCCGGCTCGCGGTACAAAGAACCTAGGCCCGCGAGACCAAAGGACATCCGAGAGGATCCCCTACCACAACGCATGGCCCACGGACCCAGCATGAACACCGCGCACCCACGCGACGTCGACCCGTCGATTACGGGCCAGCCGCACCAGGTGACGGGCAAAGCATCCCGACCTGATGGGCGACATATCGAGGACGCCTGGTAACCCGGTGATCATGCCAGCGGCGGTACGAGCACTCGTACCGCCGCAACCCTTGCCCGGCTTCCCGCCGTCCGGAACCCCGGCATCCGGAACCCCGCCGTCCGGAACTTCCCACCGTCCGGAGGTTCCGCCCGTCCGAGGCCTTTCCCCCGTCGGGACTTTCCTCAGGCCGCGCCGCGCTGCAACGCCTCGCACACCGCCGTCGACTCGCGGACGCCCAGCTCGACCGCCCGGCCGCAGTGGGCGATCCACGCGGCCATGCCCTCGGGGCTGCCGGAGACGTACCCGTCCAGAGCGGCCAGGTAGGCGGCGCGGCCCAGTTCGGCGTGGCCGACCTCGGCCGGGCAGATCGCCTTCGGGTCCAGTCCGCTGCCGATCAGCACGATCCGCTCGGCCGCGCGCGCGACCAGGCCGTTGTGGGACGTGAAGGGGCGCAGCGCGAGCAGCTCGCCGTGCACCACGGCGGCCGTGACCAGCGCGGGCGCGGAGGTGCCGGCGATGATCAGGTCCGCCAGCCCCTCCAGCCGGGCCGAGACCTCCTCGGCGTCCGGCAGCGGCAGCTCGACCAGCGGCTCGTCGACCGGCTCGCCGGCCAGGCGCGGCCTGCCGACCTGGTCCTCACCGCTCGCCGCGGCCACCAGGTGCAGCCGGGCCAGCACCCGCAGGGGCGACTGGCGCCAGATGGACAGCAGCTGTCCGGCCTCGGCGGTGAGCCGCAGGGCCGCGCCCATCACGCGGGCCTCGGTGTCGACGCCGAAGTCGGTGCGCCGGCGCACCTCCTCCAGGGCCCAGTCCGCGCCGGACAGCGCCGCCGAGCCACGAGCGCCGCGCAGGGCCGCCTCGGAGGTGATCTCGTTGCTGCGGCGCCGCATGACCCGGTGGCCGTAGACCCGGTCCACGGCCTTGCGCACGGACTCAACGGACTCGGCCACACCGGGCAGCGAGCCCAGGGCCGCGAGCGGATCGGCGGTCGCGCCTGTCGTACTCATGAGTACGACACTACGCACCCCGTCGGCCCACCCCACGAAGGAGTGGTCTTCTTCACTGCCTCGTGACACGTACAGCTATCGCACGGCTACCCTTGGTGAACATGAAAATTGCTTTCGTCGGGAAGGGCGGCAGCGGCAAGACCACGCTCTCCTCCCTCTTCATCCGCCATCTCGTCGCCGCCGGCGCCCCGGTGGTCGCCATCGACGCGGACATCAACCAGCACCTCGGCCCCGCGCTCGGCCTCGGCGAGGAGGGGGCGGCGGCACTGCCCGCCATGGGCGAACAGCTGACGCTGATCAAGGACTACCTGCGCGGCACCAACCCGCGCATCGCCTCGGCCGCGACGATGATCAAGACGACGCCGCCCGGCGAGGGCTCGCGGCTCGTCCAGGTGCGCGAGCCCAACCCGGTCTACGACGCCTGCGCGCGCCCGGTGGAACTCGACGGCGGTGCCGCCCGTTTGATGGTCACGGGCCCCTTCACGGACGCCGACCTGGGGGTCGCCTGCTACCACTCCAAGACGGGAGCGGTGGAGCTGTTCCTGAACCACCTCGTCGACGGCCCCGACGAGTACGTGGTGGTCGACATGACGGCCGGTTCGGACTCCTTCGCCTCCGGCATGTTCACCCGCTTCGACATGACGTTCCTCGTCGCCGAGCCGACCCGGAAGGGGGTCTCCGTCTACCGCCAGTACAAGGAGTACGCCCGCGACTTCGGCGTCGCCCTCAAGGTCGTCGGCAACAAGATCCAGGACCCGGACGACCTCGACTTCCTGCGCGCGGAGGTCGGCGACGACCTGCTCGTGACGGTCGGGCGGTCGGACTGGGTGCGTGCCATGGAGAAGGGCCGCCCGCCCCGGTTCGCTCTCCTGGAGGAGGCCAACGCCCGCGCTCTGGACCTGCTCAAGGCCACCGTCGACGCCACCTACGAGCAACGCGACTGGGAGCGCTACACCCGCCAGATGGTGCACTTCCACCTGAAGAACGCCGAGTCCTGGGGCAACGAACGCACCGGGGCCGACCTGGCGGCGCAGGTCGACCCCCACTTCGTGCTCGGCGAGAGTGTGGCGACGCCGGCCTGATCTCTACGACTCGTCCGCCGGCGCCCCGGGCACGCCCTTGGGCGCCGGAGCCGGGCGGCCGGACAGGAAGGACGCCCAGCCCTGCCGGGGGGCCTCGCCCACCTTCAGGGTGCGCAGCTTCGCCAGGGTCCCCGGATCCTGGGCGTCCAGCCAGTCGGCCAGCTGATGGAAGGAGACACAGCGCACCTCCGGCTTGGTGCACACCGCCTTCACCACGTCTTCGACGGCGCGCATGTAGGTGCCGCCGTTCCAGGACTCGAAGTGGTTGCCGATGATCAGGGGCGCGCGGTTGCCGTCGTAGGCGCGGTAGAAGCCCTTGAGGAGTCCGTCGCGCATCTGGGCGCCCCAGTAGTCGAACTTGTCGGGGTCGCCCTGGGTCTTGGTGCCGGACTGGTTGACCATGAAGTTGTAATCCATGGTCAGCTGCTCATAGGTGTGGCCCGGGAAGGGGACCAGCTGCATCGACAGGTCCCACAGGCCCTCCTTCTTCTTGGGCCAGACCTGGTTGTCGACTCCGCTGGAGTCGTAGCGGAAGCCCAGCTGGCGGGCGGCCTTGATGAAGTTCTTCCGGCCTTCCAGGCAGGGGGTGCGGGCGCCGATCAGCTCCTTGTCGTAGTCGAAGGGCAGCGGAGCCGTCCGCTCCATGCCGGTGTTGGTCCTCCAGGACTTCACGAACCTCTTGGCCTGGGCGATCTCGCTCTTCCACTCGTCCACCGACCAGGTGCCGACCCCGCCGTCGGGCCCGCAGAAGTGGCCGTTGAAGTGGGTGCCGATCTCGTTGCCCTCCAGCCAGGCCAGCCGTACCTGCTTGAGGGTGTCGGTGATGCCCTGCTCGTCGTTGAAGCCGATGTCGGAGCGGCCCGGCGCGTGCTGCGGGGGCTTGTACAGGTCGCGCTTCTCCTCCGGCAGGAGGTACACGCCGCTGAGGAAGTACGTCATGGTCGCGTTGTTCTCCTTGGCGACCTTGCGGAAGTGCGAGAACAGCTTCTGGCTGTCCTCGCCCGCGCCGTCCCAGGAGAACACGACGAACTGCGGGGGCTTCTGACCGGGACTCAGCCGCTCGGGTCTGGGCAGATACGGCTGGGACCCGGTGTAGGCGGTGGAACCGTCGCCGATCAGCCGGAGCACGCTGCCCGGCGCCGGCGCCCCCTGCCCCGGGCCGGGCGCCCCTTCCTTCGTGCCGCTGGAGTCGGTCGCGCAACCGGCGAACGACGCCGCACAGGCCGCGGCGACCATGGCGCCGACGGCGATCCTCTGGGTGGCGGCCATGTTCCGCCCACCTTCTTCCTTCTCTCAGGCACACGCTGACGAGGGCCGTTTTCGAGTGATGCGCCGGGTTCGCACCGGCAGCGCCGCCAAGGTCGCACGGGACCGAGAAGGAATTAGTACGACAAGCCGATCAGATGCTCACTTCACTCCAGCGGGCGATCTTCGACCCCTTTTGCCCCGGAAAAGTATGCTTTGGCTTTACTTGGCATTACGGTCCTTTTACCGAGTCTTGATCCATCCCGCCGCTGTACGCCGTGACCCACGGCCGCGACCGAGCCCCGCCCATCGCCGCGGGTCCCACCCAGTCCGCGACCGCGCCGCCCCGGAGGAGACGGGAACATGTCCGCCTGCGCACCCCCTCACGCCCAGCACCCCCACCCGCCGCACAGCCCCGCACCGAAGCGCCGCCGCTTCCCCGTGGCGGGCGCCGACCTGTCCGCGGCCGTCGCGGTCTTCCTGATCGCCCTGCCCCTGTCCCTCGGCATCGCCCTGGCCACCGGCGCCCCGCTCCAGGCCGGGCTCGTCGCCGCCGCGGTCGGCGGAATCGTCGTCGGGCGACTGGGCGGCTGCCCCCTCCAGGTCAGCGGGCCCGCCGCCGGACTCACCGTGGTCACCGCCGACCTGATCCACCGTTACGGATGGCGGGCCACCTGCGGCATCACCGTCCTGGCCGGCCTCGCCCAACTCGGCCTCGGCTGCCTGCGGGTGGCGCGCGGCGCGCTCGCGGTCAGCCCGGCCGTGGTGCACGGCATGCTCGCCGGCATCGGCATCACCATCGCCGTCGCCCAGCTGCACATCGTCCTCGGCGGCAGCCCGGACAGCTCCGTCCTCACCAACCTGCGGGACCTGCCCGCCCAATTGGCCGACCTCCACCCGGCCGCCGTGTCGATGAGCGTGCTGACCCTGGCCCTGCTGCTGGCGTGGCCCCGCCTGCCCGGCCGCGCCGGGCAGGCACTGCGCAAGGTGCCGGCCGCCCTCGTCGCCGTCACCGGAGCCGCCGCGACCGCCGCCCTCGCGGGCCTGAGCCTGCCCCGGGTCGAGCTGCCGTCCTGGCACAGCCACGCCCTGGCCGGGCTGCCCGAGGGCCCGGCACTCGGGCTCGTGGCCGCGGTGCTCACCACCACCCTGGTGTGCAGCGTGCAGTCGCTGCTCGGCGCGGTGGCCGTGGACAAGCTGGTCGCCGGCCGCACCGGCCCGCAGTCCCACATCGGCCGCTCCGACCTGGACCGGGAGCTGCTCGGCCAGGGCGCCGCCAACATCGTCTCCGGGGCCCTCGGCGGACTGCCGATCGCGGGCGTGGCGGTGCGCAGTACCGCGAACGTGAATTCAGGTGCGGTGAGCCGGAACTCCACGATGCTGCACGGCGTTCTCGTAGTAGTCGCCGCGCTGCTGATGGTCCCGATCCTGGAGGAGATCCCGCTCGCCTCCCTCGCCGCCCTGGTGATGGCCGTCGGCATCCAGATGGTGTCCCTCCACCACATCCGCACGGTGACACGCCACCGCGAAGTGCCGGTCTACGCCGCGACCACACTCGGCGTGGTGGTCCTCGGCGTCCTCCAGGGCGTGTTCCTCGGGGTCGCCGTGGCGGTCGCCGTCGCCCTGCACCGCCTCGCCCGCACCCGTATCACCCACGACGAGAAGGAAGGAGTCCATCACGTACGCGTCCGAGGCCAGCTGACCTTCCTCGCCGTGCCCCGGCTCAGCAGAGCCCTGCATCTCGTACCCCAAGGCGCCCACGCTGTCGTGGAGTTGGACGGTTCGTTCATGGACCACGCGGCGTACGAGTCGCTGCAGGACTGGCGCAGTGCCCACACCGCGCGCGGAGGCACGGCCGAGCTGGCGGGCCGGCGCGGCCGAATCGAAATCCGGACCGCCGAGCAGGCCCCGGCCACCGAGTGCCGGTGCCGCCCCTGGACCCCCTGGCGCAACCACCAGGCCTGTTTCGCCGGAGCGCCCGCCGCCCCGGACGGGCAGGGGGCCGGCCGGGAGCTGGCCCGTGGCATCAGCTCGTTCCAGCGGAACACCGCGCCGCTGGTGCGGGAGGAGCTGGCGCGGCTCGCCCGGGACGGCCAGCGGCCCTCCCAGCTCTTCCTGACCTGCGCCGACTCCCGGCTCGTCACGTCGATGATCACCGCCAGTGGTCCCGGTGACCTGTTCGTCGTCCGCAACGTCGGCAATCTGGTGCCGCCGCCGGGCGAGGAGCACGGCGACGACTCGGTGGCCGCCGCCATCGAGTACGCGGTGGACGTGCTCGGGGTCCGCTCCGTCACCGTGTGCGGGCACTCCGGGTGCGGGGCGATGCAGGCACTGCTGACCACGGGGGCCGACCAGGGGGACACCCCGCTCCAGCGGTGGCTGCGGCACGGGCTGCCGAGCCTGGCACGGACGGCCGGCGACCACCACGAGCGACCCCGGCTGGCCGGGCGGGAGCCCGCGGACGCGGTGGAGCTGCTGTGCCTGACCAACGTGATCCAGCAGTTGGCGCATCTGAGGGCGCACGGACCGGTGGCCCGTGCGCTGGCCAGGGGCGAACTGGAACTGCACGGCATGTATTTCCACGTCGGCGAGGCACAGGCGTACCTGCTCGCGGGGACGGAGGGTGGAACGGTGTTCGAGGACGTCAGGGGAGGCATCGGCGGAGGTGAGGAGGCACGCGAAGCGGTGCGGATCACGAGCCATGGACAGGTCTAAACCAATTTTCCGGTCGACCCTTGTCATCGGACCCCCGTGTCTGATGAGCTGTGGCCTGGGACACAACGGACACCCTTCGAAAGGGAGATGTCGTGAGCAACGAGAGCCTGGCCAACCTGCTCAAGGAAGAACGCAGGTTCGCGCCCCCGGCCGACCTGGCAGCGCACGCCAACGTCACCGCGGAGGCGTACGAACAGGCCAAGGCTGACAGGCTCGGCTTCTGGGCCGAGCAGGCCCGCCGGCTGACCTGGGCCAAGGAACCGACCGAGACGCTGGACTGGTCGAATCCGCCGTTCGCGAAGTGGTTCAAGGACGGCGAGCTGAATGTCGCGTACAACTGCGTGGACCGGCATGTGGAGGCCGGGCACGGGGACCGCGTCGCCATCCACTTCGAGGGTGAGCCCGGTGACAGCCGCGCGATCACCTACGCGGAGCTGAAGGACGAGGTCTCCAAGGCCGCCAACGCCCTGCTGGAGCTGGGCGTGCGGAAGGGCGACCGCGTCGCCATCTACATGCCGATGATCCCGGAGACCGCGATCGCGATGCTGGCCTCGGCCCGGATCGGCGCCGCGCACTCGGTCGTCTTCGGCGGCTTCTCGGCGGACGCGCTCGCGACCCGGATCAAGGACGCGGACGCCAAGGTGATCATCACCGCCGACGGCGGCTACCGGCGCGGGAAGCCGTCCGCGCTGAAGCCGGCCGTGGACGAGGCGATCGGCAAGGTGGACAACGTCGAGCACGTGCTCGTGGTCCGCCGCACCGGCCAGGAGGTGGCGTGGACCGAGGGCCGGGACGTGTGGTGGGACGACATCGTCGCCCGCCAGTCGAGCGAGCACACCCCGGAGGCGTTCGAGGCGGAGCACCCGCTGTTCATCCTCTACACCTCCGGTACGACGGGGAAGCCGAAGGGCATCCTGCACACCTCCGGCGGCTACCTCACCCAGACGGCCTACACCCACTGGGCGGTCTTCGACCTCAAGCCGGAGACGGACGTGTACTGGTGCACGGCCGACGTCGGCTGGGTGACCGGGCATTCCTACATCGTGTACGGCCCGCTGGCCAACGGCGCGACGCAGGTGATGTACGAGGGCACGCCGGACACCCCGCACCAGGGCCGGTTCTGGGAGATCGTGCAGAAGTACAAGGTCACGATCCTCTACACGGCGCCGACGGCGATCCGGACGTTCATGAAGTGGGGCGACGACATCCCGGCCAAGTTCGACCTGTCCTCCCTGCGTGTCCTCGGCTCGGTGGGCGAGCCCATCAACCCCGAGGCCTGGATCTGGTACCGCAAGCACATCGGTGCCGACAGGACGCCGGTCGTGGACACCTGGTGGCAGACCGAGACCGGCGCCATGATGATCTCGCCGCTGCCGGGCGTCACCGAGGCCAAGCCCGGTTCGGCGCAGCGTCCGCTGCCCGGCATCAGCGCGACCGTCGTCGACGACGAGGCGAACGAGGTGCCGAACGGCGGCGGTGGCTACCTGGTGCTGACCGAACCGTGGCCGTCGATGCTGCGCACCATCTGGGGCGACGACCAGCGGTTCATCGACACCTACTGGTCCCGCTTCGAGGACAGGTACTTCGCGGGTGACGGCGCGAAGAAGGACGACGACGGGGACATCTGGCTGCTCGGCCGGGTGGACGACGTGATGCTCGTCTCCGGGCACAACATCTCCACCACCGAGGTGGAGTCGGCGCTCGTCTCGCACCCGTCGGTCGCCGAGGCCGCCGTCGTGGGCGCCGCGGACGAGACCACCGGCCAGGCCATCGTCGCGTTCGTCATCCTGCGCGGCACGGCCTCGGAGACCGAGGCGCTCATCGGCGAGCTGCGCGACCACGTCGGCGCCACGCTCGGTCCGATCGCCAAGCCCAAGCGCATCCTGCCGGTGGCGGAGCTGCCGAAGACCCGCTCCGGCAAGATCATGCGCCGCCTGCTGCGGGACGTCGCCGAGAACCGCCAGCTCGGTGACGTGACCACGCTGACGGACTCCACGGTCATGGATCTCATCCAGGCCAAGCTGCCCGCGGCGCCCAGCGAGGACTGAGCGGACAGGGAGGACTGAACGGCATCCCCGAGGGGCACCCGCCCGGCGAACGTGCCGGGTGCCCCTCGGGCGGCTACGGTGAAGATCACCGGGCCCGGGCGCGCGGCACTTTAGGTAAACTAAACAAAGTGCCGTACCAAGCGGCACGCCAGGTGCGCCGGGAAGTCTGGTCGGCATGTGAGTCCCGCCTGCCCCGGAGGTCTCCCGTGACCGCGCCCCGCACCCGCCCCCGCACCACCCCCCGCAAGGTCCTCGGCCGCCTGTCGCTGCCCGAGCGGTCCTTCGTGGCGGACGCGCTGCGCACCGAGACCGTCGGCGGTGTCCTGCTGCTCCTCGCCGCCGTGGCCGCGCTGCTCTGGGCGAACATCCCCGGCATCCACCACAGCTACGAGACGGTCAGCCACTTCCACGCCGGCCCAGAAGCCCTCGGCCTGAACCTCTCCGTCGCCCACTGGGCCGCCGACGGCCTGCTCGCCGTGTTCTTCTTCGTCGCCGGCATCGAACTCAAACGCGAGCTGGTCGCCGGTGACCTGCGCGACCCCAGGGCGGCCGTGCTGCCCATGGCGGCGGCGCTGTGCGGGATGGCCGTACCGGCGCTCGTGTACACCCTCACCAGCATCGCCGGGCACGGCTCCACGCAGGGCTGGGCGGTGCCCACCGCCACCGACATCGCCTTCGCGCTCGCCGTCCTCGCGGTCATCGGCACCTCACTGCCCAGCGCCCTGCGCGCCTTCCTGCTCACCCTCGCGGTCGTCGACGACCTCTTCGCGATCCTGATCATCGCGGTCTTCTTCACCGACCGGCTGAACTTCGCCGCCCTCGGCGGTGCCGCCGCCGGCCTCGCGGTCTTCTGGCTGCTGCTGCGCAAGGGCGTACGCGGCTGGTACGTGTACGTGCCGCTCGGCGTCGTCGTCTGGGCGCTGATGTACAACAGCGGCGTGCACGCCACCATCGCCGGCGTGGCGATGGGTCTGATGCTGCGCTGCACCACCCGGGAGGGTGAGGAGCGCTCGCCGGCCGAACGCATCGAGCATCTGGTGCGGCCCCTGTCGGCCGGGCTCGCCGTACCGCTGTTCGCGCTGTTCAGCGCCGGTGTGTCGATATCCGGCGGGGCGCTCGGGGACGTGTTCACGAGACCGGAGACGCTCGGCGTGGTGCTCGGCCTGGTCGTGGGAAAGACGGTCGGCATCTTCGGCGGCACCTGGCTGACGGTCCGCTTCACCCGCGCGCAGCTCAGCGAGGACCTGGCGTGGGCCGACGTCTTCGCGGTGGCGTCGCTCGCCGGCATCGGCTTCACGGTCTCCCTGCTCATCGGCGAGCTGGCCTTCACGGGCGACGCCGTGCTGACGGACGAGGTGAAGGCGGCCGTCCTCACCGGGTCGCTGATCGCCGCGGCGTGCGCGACGGTGCTGCTGAAGCTGCGCAACGCCAGGTACCGCAGGCTCTGCGAGGAGGAGGAGCGCGACGAGGACCTCGACGGCATCCCGGACGTCTATGAGCAGGACGACCCGGCGTACCACCTCCGGATGGCCGAGATCCACGAGCGCAAGGCCGCCGAACACCGCCGGCTGGCCGCCGAGCGGGCCGCCGCAGCGCGCCACGGGCTTCAGGAAGTACCGGGCGGGGCAGGCGAGGAGGACGACCGTCCGGCATGATCTGACGAGACGGTACAAATCAAGACGGTACGCAAGACAGCACGAGAGACCTCTGAGGGAGAACGCGATGAGCGCACCCGACGGCAGCCCGGTCGGCGCCGAACGCAGCATCGGCCAGCTGTTCGCCTCGGCGACGACCGAATTGTCGGCGCTGGTGCACGACGAGATCGCGCTGGCCAAGGCCCAGCTCAAGCAGGACGTGAAGCGCGGCGCGGTCAGCGGGGGCGCCTTCTCGATGGCGGGCGCGGTCCTGGTGTTCTCCCTGCCGATGCTCAACTTCGCCCTGGCGTACGGCATCCGCACCTGGACCCACTGGAACCTGGCGATCTGCTTCGTCCTGTCGTTCGCGGCCAACGTGCTCGTCGCCGGCCTCCTCGCGCTCATCGGCACGGTGTTCGCGAAGAAGGCCAAGAAGGGGCAGGGCCCGCAGAAGGTGGCCGCCTCGATGAAGCAGTCGGCGGGCGTCCTTCAGAACGCCAAGCCGCACCCGCGTCCGGAGCTGCCGGAGGACCAGGGTCCCGCGGCCATCGAGGCTGTGGCACGCTCGTCGTCATGACGGACCCCGCCGCTCCCTCGGCCGTACGGATCGAAGGTCCCTGGAGTCACAGGGACGTCGCCGCGAACGGCGCGCGCTTCCACATCGCCGAACTCGGTGACGGCCCCCTTGTCCTGCTCCTGCACGGCTTCCCGCAGTTCTGGTGGACGTGGCGGCACCAGCTGACCGCGCTCGCGGACGCGGGCTACCGGGCGGTGGCGATGGACCTCCGGGGGGTCGGCGGCAGCGACCGCACGCCCCGCGGGTACGACCCCGCCAACCTCGCCCTGGACGTCACCGGGGTGATCCGCTCGCTCGGCGAGCCGGACGCCGCGCTGGTCGGTCACGACCTCGGTGGTTATCTGGCGTGGACGGCGGCGGCCATGCGGCCCAAGCTCGTGCGACGCCTGGCCGTGGCGTCCATGCCGCATCCGCGGCGCTGGCGCGCGGCGATGCTGCGGGACGCCCGGCAGACGGCCGCCAACTCCTACATCTGGGGGTTCCAGCGCCCCTGGCTCCCCGAGCGTCAACTGACCGCCGAGGGGGGCGCGCTGGCGGGCCGGCTGATCCGGGACTGGTCCGGGCCGCGGCTGCCGGAGGACGCGGCCTTGGAGACGTACCAGCGGGCCATGTGCATCCCGTCCACCGCGCACTGCGCGATCGAGCCGTACCGCTGGCTGGTGCGTTCGCTGGCCCGGCCGGACGGCGTGCAGTTCTACCGCCGGATGAAGCGGCCGGTGCGGGTGCCGACGCTGCATCTGCACGGCTCGCTGGACCCGGTGACCCGGACGCGCAGCGCGGCCGGTTCGGGCGAGTACGTGGAAGCGCCGTACCGCTGGCGGCTGTTCGACGGGCTCGGTCACTTCCCGCACGAGGAGGACCCGGCGGCGTTCTCCACGGAACTGATCAACTGGCTCAGGGATCCCGAGCCGGACCGATGAGGCGTCAGGCGCCCGTTCGGTGACCGTGGGGTGAAGGTTCGATGCGTGGAGTATCCGATTTCCTGAACAGTTGTCCCCCGAACGGCCACATGCCTGCCGCATAGGCCAATTGGGGGGCGCACAGGCGGTTATCGACCTTGGGGCGGGGGCACACGTCGGGGTATGGGCTGGACGCACGACTACAGTGACGCACCCCGCAACCGCCGCTCGGCCACGGGCCTGAGCACGCCTCAACGAGGCACCCCGCAACTAGCGGAAGCGGACCTCCGGGTGGGGATTCCGCGCATCCTGCGCCGCCGGGCCCGCTGGGTCTCGGTGCGCCTGCGTCACCCGCGGGGCTGACGCGCCGCGTCGCCCTACAGGGCGCAGCTGTCCGTACCCACCTGCTCGTTCGCCGTACGCCCCCGCTCGATGTCGGCCTGGATCTCGTCCGCCGTCAGGGCGTAGCCGGTGTCCGAGTCGTCGAGGGACTTGGCGAACACCACGCCGTACACCTTGCCGTCCGGAGTGAGCAGCGGGCCGCCGGAGTTGCCCTGACGGACGGTGGCGTACAGGGAGTAGACGTCGCGGCGGACCGTGTCGCGGTGGTAGATGTCCGGGCCGTTGGCGGTGATGCGCCCGCGCACACGCGCGGCGCGCACGTCGTACGAGCCGTTCTCCGGGAAGCCCGCGACGATCGCGCCGTCGCCCCCGGCCGCGTCCCGTGAGGTGAACCGCAGGGCGGTCGCCTTCAGGTCCGGTACGTCGAGTACGGCGATGTCGCGCTTCCAGTCGTACAGGACGACCTTCGCGTCGTACCTGCGGCCCTCGCCGCCTATCTGCACGCGCGGCGCGTCGACCCCGCCGACGACGTGCGCGTTGGTCATCACGCGGCGGTCGGCGAAGACGAAGCCGGTGCCCTCCAGGACCTTGCCGCAGCTCTGGGCGGTGCCGGTGACCTTGACGATGGAGCGCTGGGCGCGAAAGGCGGCCCGGCTGTTCGCGAGGGCCGGGTCGGGCGGCTGTACGTCCTTGATCGGCTCGTTGGCGAACGGGCTGAAGACCTGCGGGAAGCCGTTCTGGGCGAGCACGGAGGAGAAGTCCGCGAACCAGGTGTCGGCCTGCGCGGGCAGCGCCCGGGAGACCCCGAGGAGCACCTTGGAGCCGCGTACCTCTCTGCCGAGCGTGGGCAGGGTCGTACCGGCCAGGGCGGAGCCGATCAGCCAGGCGACCAGGAGCATCGCGACGACGTTGACCAGGGCGCCGCCGGTGGCGTCCAGGGCGCGCGCCGGGGACCAGGTGATGTGCCGGCGCAGCTTGTTGCCGAGATGGGTGGTCAGAGCCTGGCCCACGGAGGCGCAGACGATCACCACGACCACGGCGACGACGGCGGCGGTGGTGCCGACCTCCGTCTTGCCGGTCACGGCGTCCCAGATGACGGGCAGCGTGTACACGGCGACCAGGCCGCCGCCCAGGAACCCGATCACCGACAGGATGCCGACGACGAAGCCCTGGCGGTAGCCCACCACCGCGAACCACACGGCCGCTACCAGCAGCAGGATGTCCAGCACGTTCACGGGATCACCCTGTCATGCGTGCCAGTCGAGCGGGACCTGCTTGCCCCGGTCCCAGGGGCGCTCCCAGCCCGCGTAGTGCAGCAGGCGGTCGATCACTCCCGCCGTGAAACCCCACACCAGGGCCGATTCGACCAGGAATGCCGGGCCGCTGTGGCCTCTGGGGTGGACGGCGGTGACGCGGTGGGCGGGGTCCGTGAGATCCGCCACGGGGACGGTGAAGACCCGCGCGGTCTCGTTCGGGTCGACGACGCCGACCGGGCTGGGCTTGCGCCACCAGCCCAGCACCGGGGTGACGACGAAGCCGCTGACCGGGATGTACAGCCTCGGCAGCACGCCGAAGAGCTGCACGCCGGACGGGTCGAGCCCGGTCTCCTCCTCGGCCTCGCGCAGCGCGGCCCGCAGGGGGCCCTCGCCCTGCGGATCGCCGTCCTCGGGATCCAGGGCGCCGCCCGGGAAGGACGGCTGTCCGGCGTGCGAGCGCAGCGAGCCCGCCCGCTCCATGAGCAGCAGCTCCGGGCCGTGCTCTCCCTCGCCGAACAGGATCAGCACGGCCGACTGCCGCCCCGAGCCGTTCTCCGGCGGCAGGAAGCGGCTCAGCTGGAGCGGCTCGACCGTCTCGGCGGCGCGCACGACGGGCTCCAGCCAGTCCGGCAGCCCTTCCTTGCTGAGCGTCACCGGACCGCCCTGTGTGTCGCTTGCCCTCGTCATCGCCACCCCCGTCGCTCTGTCCTCTCCAACGCCCGAGGGCCCCGAGATCGTTCCGTCACGCGGCCCCCAGCGGCGGCGCCGGTTTGCCGCCCGCGTCGAGGTAGGCCTGCGGGGGCTTGAGCCGCTGGCCGGGGAAGCCCCCCTTCTCGTACTTCAGCAGCTTCTTCGCCTTCTCCGGGTCGGTCTCGCCCTCCCCGTAGGCCGGGCAGAGCGGGGCGATGGGGCAGGCGCCGCAGGCGGGCTTGCGGGCGTGGCAGATACGGCGGCCGTGCCAGATCACGTGGTGGGACAGGTCGGTCCAGTCGCTCTTCGGGAAGAGCGCGCCGACGGCGGCCTCGATCTTGTCGGGGTCGGTCTCGTCGGTCCACTGCCAGCGCCGGACCAGCCGCTGGAAGTGGGTGTCCACGGTGATCCCGGGCCGGCCGAAGGCGTTCCCGAGGACGACGAAGGCGGTCTTGCGGCCCACGCCGGGCAGCGTGACCAGGTCCTCCAGCTTTCCGGGCACCTCGCCGCCGAAGTTCTCGACGAGCGCCTTGGAGAGACCTATCACCGACCTCGTCTTGGCGCGGAAGAAGCCGCAGGGGCGCAGGATCTCCTCGACCTCCTCCGGGTTGGCGGCGGCGAGGTCCTCGGGGGCGGGGTACTTGGCGAAGAGGGCCGGGGTGGTCTGGTTGACGCGCAGGTCGGTGGTCTGGGCCGACAGCACGGTGGCGACCAGCAGCTGGAAGGGGTTCTCGAAGTCCAGTTCGGGGTGGGCGTACGGGTACACCTCGGCCAGCTCGCGGTTGATCCGGCGGGCGCGGCGGACCAGGGCGGTGGGGGACTCGCCGGACGGAGGCGCGACAGCGATCTTCTGTACGGGGACAGCCTTCTTGGCGGGCTTCTTGACGGCGGCGGCCTTCTTCACGACGGCGGTCTTCTTCATGGCCGCGGTCTTCTTGACGGCCGCCGCCTTCTTGACGGCCGCGGCCTTCTTCGCGGCCGGTGCCTTCTCCGCGGCGGCGCCGCTCTTCTTCGTAGCCGGTGCCTTCTTCGCGGCCGAGGTCTTCTTCACGGCAGAGGCAGCCTTTTTAGCCGATTTGCCTGTTTTATTACTTCCACCGGAATCCTGTTCGCCCACAGCGGAATCATGACGTGCAACCACCCGCCCAGCCCCCTTGCCCTGTGCTCTCACCGGCGATTTGGACACCCGGCCAGCCTAAAGCCCGGCACCGACATCCGCCCCGGAGCCCGCGGAGCGGCCCCCGATCGGACCCCTGACGCTTACCCCGGGACACCTGTGCGGCATCCTTGTGACAGATCACACTGTTTGGACCGTCCGGCAAAATGGGGAACACGGTCCCCTGGCACACGGGGGAGCAAGATCCCCTGAGCAGGTCGACAAGGAGAGAACTCGTGGACGACGTTCTGCGGCGCAACCCGCTCTTCGCGGCTCTCGACGACGAGCAGGCCGCGGAGCTTCGCGCCTCCATGAGTGAGGTGACCCTCGCACGCGGCGACTCCCTGTTCCACGAGGGCGACCCCGGGGACCGGCTGTACGTCGTCACCGAGGGCAAGGTCAAGCTGCACCGCACCTCCCCCGACGGCCGCGAGAACATGCTCGCCGTCGTGGGCCCCGGCGAGCTGATCGGTGAGCTGTCGCTGTTCGACCCGGGCCCCCGCACGGCCACCGCGACCGCGCTGACCGAGGTCAAGCTGCTCGGTCTCGGCCACGGCGACCTCCAGCCCTGGCTGAACGCGCGCCCGGAGGTCGCCGGCGCTCTGCTGCGCGCCGTCGCCCGCCGTCTGCGCAAGACCAACGACGCGATGTCCGACCTGGTCTTCTCGGACGTCCCGGGCCGCGTGGCGCGCGCCCTGCTGGACCTCTCCCGCCGCTTCGGCGTGCAGTCCGAGGAGGGCATCCACGTCGTCCACGACCTCACCCAGGAGGAGCTGGCCCAGCTGGTCGGCGCCTCCCGCGAGACCGTGAACAAGGCGCTGGCGGACTTCGCCCAGCGCGGGTGGCTCCGCCTGGAGGCACGGGCCGTGATCCTGCTGGACGTGGAGAGGCTGGCGAAGAGGTCGCGCTGACGCGGGTCCCGGCCGTAAAACCGGGCTGCCCGGGGCGTGAGCGGACGGCAGAGTAGGTCCATGACCGTGCTCCCCGCCGCCACTGGCGTCGACGCCGAGGGCTGCTTCGTCCGCGAAGGCTCCCTCGCGCGCGTGCAGCCCGCCTTCCGCCCGGTCGTGGCGGCCGTCCGCGACCGGCTGCCGGCCGTCTTCGGCGCGCGCCTGCACAGCGCCTACCTCTACGGGTCGATCCCGCGCGGCACCGCGCGCGTGGAGCGCAGCGACCTGGACCTCCTGGTCGCCCTGCGCGAGGTGCCGACCGACGCCGACCGGGACGCCGTACGCGTTCTCGGGGAGGCGGTCGACCGGGAGTTCCCGCAGATCGACGGCGTCGGCACGCTGCTCTACAGCCGGGAGCGGCTGCTGAGCGACGTGGAGCGGTACGACATGGGCTGGTTCGTCGCCTGCCTGTGCACCCCGCTGCTCGGCGACGACCTCGCCGCGCACCTGCCCCGCTACCGCCCCGACTCCCTGCTGGCCCGCGAGACCAACGGCGACCTCGCTCAGTGGCTGCCGCGCTGGCGGGAGCGGATCGCCGGGGCGGAGGACACCGAGGAGGCCCGCCGAACGCTCGTGCGCTTCATGTCCCGGCACCTCGTGCGCACGGCCTTCACACTCGTCATGCCCCGCTGGCAGGGCTGGACCGGCGATCTGCGGGAGATGGCCGAGGTGTTCGGCGCGTACTACCCGCGGCGGGCCGCACAGCTGCGCGCGGCGGCCGGGTACGGCTACGAGCCCGTCGGCGACCCGGATGTCCTGCGCTCGTACGTCGACGACCTGGGCCCCTGGCTCGCGGCGGAGTACGCGCGCGTGCACGGCGTGAAGGCCCCGCGGCCGGACTAGATCAGCCCGTGCTCGCTGAGGTAGTCCAGCTGGGCCCGGACCGACAGTTCCGCCGCCGGCCACAGCGAGCGGTCGACGTCGGCGTACACATGGGCGACGACCTGGGCGGGGGTGGTGTAGCCGTTCTCGACCGCGGTCTCCACCTGGGCGAGCCGGTGGGCGCGGTGGGCGAGGTAGAACTCGACGGCGCCCTGGGCGTCCTCCAGGACCGGTCCGTGGCCCGGCAGGACGGTGTGCACGCCGTCGTCCACCGTCAGGGACCGCAGACGGCGCAGGGAGTCCAGATAGTCGCCGAGCCGGCCGTCGGGGTGCGCCACGACCGTCGTACCGCGCCCGAGGACGGTGTCGCCGGTCAGCACCGCCCGGTCGGCCGGGAGATGGAAGGACAGCGAGTCCGCGGTGTGCCCCGGGGTGGGTACGACCCTCAGCTCCAGGCCGCCGACGGTGATGACGTCTCCGGCGGCCAGGCCCTCGTCGCCGAGCCGCAGGGCCGGATCGAGGGCACGCACGCGCGTGGCGGTCAGCTCGGCGAAGCGGGCGGCGCCCTCGGCGTGGTCGGGGTGGCCGTGGGTGAGCAGGGTCAGGGCTATGCGCTTGCCGGCCTTCTCGGCCGTGTCCACGACGTTGCGCAGGTGGCCGTCGTCCAGCGGTCCGGGGTCGATCACCACGGCCACGTCGGAGTCGGGCTCGGCGACGATCCAGGTGTTGGTGCCGTCCAGGGTCATCGCGGAGGCGTTCGGCGCCAGCACGTTGACGGCCCGTTCGGTGGCCGGACCCGCGAGCACTCCGCCCCGGGGCTGGCCCGGCAGGGCTGCTGCGTCGGTCATGCGGGGCCTCCACCGGTCGTGTCAGCGGTCGTCTGAGCGGGCGTCGGAGCGGTCGGGACGTGCTTGGTGAACTCGTCGTGCCCGGGCCAGGACAGGACGATCTCGCCGTCCTGGAGGCGGGCCCGGGCGAGCACCGGGGTCATGTCGCGCGCGGGAGCGGCGGCCAGCGCCTCGGCGGCGGTGCGGTACGGGAGCAGCTGGCGGAGGGTGGCGACGGTGGGCGGCATCATCAGCAGCTCGCCCTTGTCGTACCCGGCGGCGGCCTCCTCGGGACGGATCCACACCGTGCGGTCGGCCTCCGTGGAGGCGTTCCGGGTGCGCTGCCCCTCCGGGAGGGCGGCCACGAAGAACCAGGTGTCGTAGCGGCGGGCCTCGAACTCCGGGGTGATCCACCGGGTCCAGGCGCCCAGCAGGTCCGAGCGCAGCACCAGGCCGCGCCGGTCGAGGAACTCGGCGAAGGACAGCTCGCGCGCGACCAGGGCGGCGCGGTCGGCCTCCCAGTCGGCGCCGGTGGTGTCGCCGACGACCGACTCCTGGTCGGGCCCGGCGAGCAGGACGCCGGCCTCCTCGTAGGTCTCCCGCACGGCCGCGCAGACGATCGCCTGGGCGCCCGCCGCGTCGACGCCGAGCCGCTTCGCCCACCACGCGCGCGTGGGACCCGCCCAGCGGATCTGGCGGTCGTCGTCCCGCGGGTCGACACCGCCGCCGGGATACGCGTACGCGCCTCCGGCGAAGGCCATGGAGGCGCGTCTGCGCAGCATGTGGACGACCGGCCCGTCCGGGGTGTCCTTCAGGAGCAGCACCGTGGCCGCGCGCCTCGGGGACACCGGGGTGAGCGTGCCGTCCGCGAGCGCGCGGATGCGGTCGGGCCACTCCGGGGGGTACCACTGACCGTTCGCCATGGCCGGAGGCTATCCCGTGTAGGGCGAATGTTCGAGAGGTACCCGAGGTCAGCGGGCCTGTCGGGGCCGGCTACTGAGCCAGCTCGACCTGGATCTCCACCTCGACGGGCGCGTCCAGCGGCAGCACCGCGACGCCGACCGCGCTGCGGGCGTGCACGCCCTTGTCGCCGAGCACCTCACCGAGCAGTTCGCTGGCGCCGTTGACGACACCGGGCTGCCCGGTGAAGTCGGCCGCCGAGGCGACGAAGCCGACGACCTTCACCACGCGCGCGATGCGGTCCAGGTCGCCGACGACGGACTTCACGGCGGCCAGCGCGTTCAGCGCGCAGGTGCGGGCCAGCTCCTTGGCCTCCTCCGGCGTGACCTCGGCGCCCACCTTGCCGGTGACCGGCAGCTTGCCCTTCACCATCGGCAGCTGGCCGGCGGTGTAGACGTACACCCCGGACTTCACGGCCGGCTGGTACGCGGCCAGCGGGGGTACGACCTCCGGCAGGGTCAGACCCAGTTCGGCCAGCTTGGCCTCGACCGCGCTCACGCGTCCTTCTCCGGCTTCTCGCGCTTCAGGTAGGCCACGAGCGACTCCGGGTTGGGCCCGGGCACGACCTGCACGAGTTCGTACCCCTGGTCGCCCCAGCTGTCCAGGATCTGCTTGGTGGCGTGGATCAGCAGCGGCACGGTCTGGTATTCCCACTTCTTGGTCATGGGGGCGACTGTAGCCGCTGCGACCGGAGGGTCCGGCGGCCCACCACGGCCCCCGTTATCCACAGCCTCCCGCGTGAGTGTCGCCCGGACTGGTTAGTCTCGAAGACGTGAGCAGGCTCCAGGTCGTCAGCGGCAAGGGCGGGACCGGAAAGACGACGGTCGCCGCCGCACTCGCGCTGGCCCTCGCGACCGAGGGGAAGCGGACGCTTCTCGTGGAGGTCGAGGGCCGGCAGGGCATCGCGCAGCTCTTCGAGACGGAAGCACTTCCGTACGAGGAGCGCAAGATCGCGGTCGCTCCGGGCGGTGGCGAGGTGTATGCCCTCGCCATCGATCCGGAACTGGCCCTTCTGGACTATCTCCAGATGTTCTACAAGCTCGGCGGCGCGGGCCGGGCCCTGAAGAAGCTCGGCGCGATCGACTTCGCCACCACCATCGCGCCCGGCCTCAGAGACGTCCTGCTGACCGGCAAGGCGTGCGAGGCGGTGCGCCGCAAGGACAGGTCGGGGAGGTTCGCGTACGACTACGTCGTCATGGACGCCCCGCCGACCGGCCGCATCACCCGCTTCCTGAACGTCAACGACGAGGTGGCGGGCCTCGCGAAGATCGGGCCGATACACAATCAGGCCCAGGCCGTCATGCGGGTGCTGAAGTCGCCGGAGACGGCGGTGCATCTGGTGACGCTGCTGGAGGAGATGCCGGTCCAGGAGACCGCCGACGGGATCTCCGAACTCCGCGCGGCACGGCTGCCGGTGGGCCGGGTCATCGTGAACATGGTGCGGCCGGAGGTGTTGGACGCGGCCGATCTGGAACTCGTACGGACCGTGGAGCGTTCATCGGTCGCACAGGCGCTCTCGGCGGCCGGTCTGGGCGGGGCCCGGCGCGGCGGGCACGCCGAGAAGCTGGTGGACCCGCTGCTGGAGCAGGCCTCGGAGTACGCCGAGCGGTTCGCGCTGGAGCAGGAGCAGCGCGCGGTCCTCGGCGAGCTGGGCCTGCCGCTGCACGAACTGCCGCTGTTCGCCGAGGGCATGGACCTCGCGGGCCTGTACGAACTCGCCACCGAGCTGCGGAAGCAGGGGTTGTCATGAGTCCCGACCCGGCCAAGGCGCAGGACGCCGCCCCCCACCAGGACCCGGCGCGCCCGCGTCTCTCCCCCGCGCGCGTGCTGGACATCGATCCGCTGCTGGACGACCCGAAGACGCGGATCGTGGTGTGCTGCGGCGCGGGCGGGGTCGGCAAGACGACGACCGCGGCGGCCCTCGGGCTCCGGGCGGCCGAGCGGGGCCGCAAGGTGGTCGTCCTGACCATCGACCCGGCCAAGCGGCTGGCCCAGTCGATGGGCATCGACTCCCTCGACAACGTGCCGCGCAAGGTGAAGGGCACGGAGGGCGACGGCGAGCTGCACGCCATGATGCTCGACATGAAGCGCACCTTCGACGAGGTCGTGGAGGCGCACGCGGACCCCGAGCGGGCCGCCGCGATCCTGGCGAACCCCTTCTACCAGTCGCTCTCGGCGGGCTTCGCGGGCACGCAGGAGTACATGGCGATGGAGAAGCTGGGCCAGCTGCGCGCGAAGGACGAGTGGGACCTGATCGTGGTCGACACGCCGCCGTCCCGCTCGGCGCTGGACTTCCTGGACGCGCCCAAGCGGCTCGGTTCCTTCCTGGACGGCCGGCTCATCCGGCTGCTGACCGCCCCCGCCAAGCTGGGCGGCCGCGCGGGGATGGCCTTCCTCAACGTCGGCATGTCGATGATGACCGGCACACTGGGCAAGCTGCTGGGCGGTCAGCTGCTGAAGGACGTACAGACGTTCGTGTCCGCGATGGACACCACCTTCGGTGGCTTCCGCACGCGCGCGGACGCCACCTACAAGCTGCTCCAGGCGCCCGGCACGGCGTTCCTGGTGGTGGCGGCACCGGAGCGGGACGCCCTGCGCGAGGCCGCGTACTTCGTCGAGCGGCTGGCCTCGGAGGACATGCCGCTGATGGGCCTGGTGCTCAACCGGGTCCACGGCAGCGGCGCCGGCCGGCTGTCGGCCGAGCGGGCGCTCGCCGCCGCGGAAAATCTTGAGGACCCCCGCATTGTGGATCAGGGGGACGGGAAAGCTGGACTTCGTAACTCTCCCGACACGTACGGCAGTTCAGGAACACCCGCGGCCGAGGCGGCGACACCCCCCGCGGCCGAGTCCGCAGCCACCGCTTCCGAGGAAGGCTCCCCCGCCGACACGGAGCGCTCCGTCGACCGGCTCACCGCGGGACTGCTGAGGCTGCACGCCGATCGCATGCAGCTGCTCTCGCGCGAGCAGCGCACGCGCGACCGTTTCACCGCTCGCCACCCCGAGGTGGCGGTGGTCGAGGTGCCCGCGCTGCCCGGCGACGTCCACGACCTCGCGGGCCTGCGCGACATCGGTGACCGCCTGGCGGCCGGGCGGCCGGAACACGCGTAGGGCTGCGGGCGGGTGGGCGGCAGACCACAGGTACGCGGCGGGCCATGGGCACGGCGCCCGGTCCTCAGTGCTCTGCGCGGCAGGCGGGAGTAGGCGCAGACGCAGGCGCGTCACACGCGGAGGGCTTGCGCGCACACGCGCGGCGTCTTGCCGTACGACGCGCCCGTTGGACCCTGCGCCCGTTGCCGGACCATGTGCCTGTGCCAGGCCATGCACCGCTGAACCATGCGCCGCTGCCGGACCATGCGCCCGTCGCCGGACTACGTGCCCGTGTCGCCGGACTATGTGCCCGCGATGTGCTCCAGGAGTGTGCCGCAGGGGGATGCCCTCAGCTCACCGCCGCGTAGTTCTCGTACACCTCGTCGTTGTCGAGAGGCACGATGCCCGCGCCCCGCTCGTACTCCGAGCGGGCGGTTTCCAGCAGCCTCCGCCAGGAGGTCACGGTGGGCCGCCGGCGCAGCAGTGCGCGGCGCTCACGCTCCGTCATGCCTCCCCACACGCCGAACTCGACGCGGTTGTCCAGCGCGTCCGCCAGGCACTCCGTGCGTACCGGGCATCCGGTGCACACCGCCTTGGCCCTGTTCTGCGCTGCTCCCTGAACGAACAGTTCATCCGGATCGGTAGTGCGGCAGGCAGCCTGCGCACTCCAGTCGGTTACCCAGCCCATACCGGCGCCGTCCTCTCCCGAATCGAGGCTCCCCCACGGCGGCAGCGGCATATTCACCGCCGCCAGTTGAGGACGTTACGGAAGGTGGGGACAGCGCAACACCCCCTGCGGGCCCAATCTTGAATGGCCCGAACGGACTATGGGTAAGCGGCAGATCACCCGCGGGAGTGAGCTGGCGACATGCGCGACCATCCCGGCAAACCGGGACAGTCGTGGTGCGTCACATCGGGCGCCAGGTGACACACGAGGCGGAATCGGGCTCGTCCTTCTCGGGGAACAGGCCCGTCCCCTGGGAATTTCGGGCTACGTCCGGAACGATTCGGGGTCGCCGGACGTATAGATACGTGACCGCTCTGCTGTGACAGTTGAGAGCAGCTTAGGCCAAGGCCTGTGCGCGTGTCCGGCGAATGGGAACGCAGACGCCCCGCTTTGCCGTGCCGTGACGCGGTCGCTCCTTAGGAACGCTCAACAGTACGGATTAGGCTGCCCCCATGCCAAAGAAGCGCCCGGGCGGCGGTCTGTCGCCCATGCAGCAGGCCGCCAAGTTCCTCGGTGTCAGTGTGCTCGCCGGAGCCGTGATGGCGGGCATCGCGCTGCCCGCTGCCGGCGCGCTGGGCCTCGCGGCCAAGGGCTCGGTCAAGGGCTTCGACGAGATCCCGGCCAATCTGAAGAGCCCCCAGCTCAGCCAGCGCACGACGATCCTGGACGACCAGGGCAAACAGATCGCGACCGTCTACTCCCGCGACCGTACGGTGGTCGACCTCAAGGACATCTCGCCGTACATGCAGAAGGCGATCGTCGCGATCGAGGACTCGCGCTTCTACAAGCACGGCGCCGTCGACCTCAAGGGCGTGTTGCGCGCCCTGAACAAGAACGCGCAGGAGGGCGGGGTCGCCCAGGGCGCCTCCACGCTCACCCAGCAGCTGGTGAAGAACTACTTCATCGAGGAGGCCGGCGACGACCCGACGAAGGTCGCCGAGGCCACCCAGCAGACCCTGGGCCGCAAGATCCGCGAGCTGAAGTACGCGATCCAGATCGAGGACAAGCTCGGCAAGAAGAAGATCCTCGAGAACTACCTGAACATCACCTTCTTCGGTGAGCAGGCCTACGGCGTCGAGGCCGCCGCCCAGCGCTACTTCTCCAAGCACGCCAAGGACCTGAGCCTCCAGGAGTCGGCCCTGCTGGCCGGCATCGTGCAGTCCCCGAGCCGCTACGACCCGGTGAACGACGAGGCGGAGGCCACCAAGCGGCGCAACACCGTCCTCCAGCGCATGGCGGAGATCGGCGACATCTCCCAGAAGGAGGCCGACCAGGCCAAGGAGAAGCCGCTCGGGCTGCACACCAGCCGCCCCAAGAACGGCTGCATCACCGCGGTGAAGGGCGCCGGCTTCTTCTGCGACTACGTCCGCCAGGTCGTCCTCACCGACCCGGTCTTCGGCAAGACCAAGGAGGACCGGGCCAAGCTCTGGAACCGCGGCGGCCTGACGATCCGTACGACGCTCGACCCGCAGGCCCAGCGGTCCGTGCAGGCGTCCATCAAGGACCATGTCTACAAGAGCGACGCCGTGGCGACCGCCGCGACCATCGTCGAGCCCGGCACCGGCAAGATCCTCGCCATGGGCCAGTCCCGCCCGTACGGCGTCAACACCAAGAACGACGAGACGACGATCAACCTCTCCGTCAACGGGGACATGGGCGGCGGCGCCGGCTACCAGCCCGGTTCCACGTTCAAGCCGATCGTCGCCGCGGCGGCCGTCGAGGGGGGCAAGCCCCCGACGCAGGAGTACTCGTCGCCGTACGAGATGACGTACCCGAGCCCGGTCTCCGCGTGCGACGGCAAGATGTGGCGCGACGATCCGAACAAGCCCACCAAGCTGACCAACGAGAACGAGTCCGAGCGCGGCCCGTACGCCATGAAGGAAGCGACCGCCAAGTCGGTCAACACCTACTACGTGCAGCTGATCAGCGACATCGGCATCTGCCCGGTCATCGACATGGCCAAGAAGATGGGTGTCCAGCGCGCGGACGGCCGCAAGATCCAGCAGGCCCCCTCCATCGCGCTCGGCACCCAGGAGATGACCCCGCTGACCATGGCGAACGCGTACGCCACCTTCGCGTCGCGCGGGATGTACTGCACCCCGGTCGCCATCGAGTCGATCACCCAGAAGGTCGGCAGCCAGCAGAAGTCCCTGCCGGTGCCGAAGTCGACCTGCTCACGGGCGATGTCGGAGAAGACCGCCGACACGGTCAGCACGCTGCTCAAGGGCGTGGTCGAGGACGGCACGGGCCAGGAGGCCGGTCTCGGCAGCCGCCCGAGCGCGGGCAAGACGGGTACGACGGACGAGCGCTTCGCGGCCTGGTTCGTCGGCTACACGCCGAACATGGCGGGCGCGGTCTGGGTCGGCGACCCGCAGCACAAGCGGAAGATGACCAACATCACCATCGGCGGCGTCCCGCACGACAAGGTCTACGGCGGTGAGGTCCCGGGTCCGATCTGGCGCGACATGATGAGCGGCGCGCTGGAGGACAAGCCCGTGGAGGACTTCCATCTGATCGACATCCCCGACGACACCCACGAGGATGATGATCAGGGAAAAGGCGACGGGGGGACGGAGGACGGCAACAACGGGGACACGACGGGACGGCTGATCGGCGGACTGATCGGCGGACCGACGGACGGGGGAGCGGCGGACGGCACCACGGGTGACGCGACCGGCGGCACCCTCGGCGGCACGTTCCCCACGCCGACCTTCTCCGTCCCCGGGAACTTCATCGAGGGCCAGGTCAACGGCGGGAACAACGGCAACGGGAACGGGGGCGGGCCAAGGTAGCCCGTAGCCCTCTTCCAGGTACGACTGCGGGGCCGCACCTCTGTCAGGGGTGCGGCCCCGCTGCCGTGACCGGGAGGCCGTAGAGAGGGGACTCCCCTGGCTCCTCGGCTCTGCTTCTCAGCCCCTTCGGCCCTGCTTCTCGGCCCTTCGGCTCGGCTTCTCGGCCCTTCGGCCCTGCTTCTCAAGCCTCTCGGCCCTGCTTCTCAGCCCTGAAGCAGCTTCTTCACCGCGGCGGCGACCCGGCCGCCCTCGGCCTGGCCGGCCACCTTCGGGTTCACGATCTTCATGACGGCGCCCATGGCCCGCGGCCCCTCGGCACCGGCCGCCTTCGCCTCCTCCACGGCCTGGGCGACGATCGCGTTCAGCTCCTCGTCGGACAGCTGCTTGGGCAGGTACCCGGCGAGCACCTCACCCTCCGCCTTCTCCCGCTCGGCCTGCTCGGGGCGGCCACCCTGCGCGAAGGCGTCGGCGGCCTCACGGCGCTTCTTGGCCTCGCGGGTGATCACCTTCAGCACCTCGTCGTCGGAGAGCTCACGCTTCTCCTTACCCGCGACCTCCTCCTTGGTGATCGCGGCGAGCGTCAGCCGGAGGGTCGAGGAGCGCAGCTCGTCACGCTCCTTGATCGCGGCGTTGAGGTCGTCGTGCAGCTTCGACTTGAGCGTGGTGGTCATGGCCCCGATTGTCGCAGGTGCACCGCCGGGTACGCCCGCCGATTTACCGGGCGGCCGGTCTCACCCCGGTCAACCGGTCTGACACGATGGGCACATGCGCGCGCGATACGGAATCCCCCTGGGAATCGTGGCGGCCGGCGCCGCCGGCCTGGTCTATGCGGCGGGCTTCGAGGCCCGTTCCTTCCGCCTCCGACGGGTCACCGTCCCCGTCCTGCCCCCGGGCATGCGCCCGCTGCGCGTGCTCCAGGTCTCCGACATCCACATGGTGAGCGGCCAGCGCAAGAAGCAGCGCTGGCTCCGGTCGCTGGCCGGGCTGCGCCCCGACTTCGTGATCAACACGGGCGACAACCTGTCGGACCCCGAGGGCGTCCCCGAGGTCCTGGACGCCCTGGGCCCGCTGATGGAGTTCCCGGGCGCGTACGTCTTCGGCTCCAACGACTACTACGGCCCCACGCTCCGCAACCCCGCCCGCTACCTGCTGGAGAAGACGAGCGGCCGGCACGGCCTGAACGGCAACCCGCCCGTGGTCGGAGCGGTCCACAACCCGTGGGAGGACCTGCGGGACAGCTTCGACGAGGCGGGCTGGCTGAACCTGACGAACACGCGGGGCGTCCTGAAGGTCGAGGGCGTCTCGATCGAGCTGACGGGCCTGGACGACCCGCACATCAAGCGGGACCGCTACGCCCAGGTGGCCGGCGGCCCGTCCGGGTCGTACGACTTCTCACTCGGCGTGGTCCACGCGCCGTACCTGCGGGTCCTGGACGCGTTCACGGCGGACGCCTATCCCCTGATCCTGGCCGGCCACACCCACGGCGGCCAGCTGTGCATCCCCTTCTACGGCGCCCTGGTCACCAACTGCGACCTGGACACGGACCGCGTGAAGGGCCTCTCCACGCACACGGCCGAGGGCCACACCTCCTACCTCCACGTCTCGGCGGGCTGCGGCACCAGCCGCTACACCCCGGTCCGCTTCGCCTGCCCACCGGAGGCGACGCTGCTCACGTTGGTGGGGAGGGAGTAAGGAGTAAGGGGCAAGGGCAAGGGGACCGAGCGGCAGCGGTCCCCTTACCCCACACGAACCGGTCCTCCACGGGGCCTTCGCCCACACGGACCGGTCCTCCACCGGGGCCTTCCCCCACGCGGACCGGTCCCCACCGGAGCCTTCCCCCATACGGACGAGTCCACCTGGCCGCCCCCCTCCCCCACTCCTAGCGTGAGGGCATGACCGCCCCGATACCCAGGGAGATCCCGGACCTGCCCGCAGTCCCGGGCCCGCCCCTGCTGCTGCCCGCCCCGGTCCCGGCCACGGCGGTGGTGGCCCCGGTCCGCCGCCCCCGGGCCGCGGTGTTCCGCCTCGCGACCGCCGTGGCGGCGGCCGCCGGTGTCGCGCTGGAACTCCTGCTCGGCACCCCGGCCGACATCCTCAGCTACTTCAGCGTCCAGGCCGGCATCCTGCTGACCGTGGTCATGCTCCTGTCCGCGTCGAGGGCCTGGCGGGCACGCCGCGCACTCCCATCGGCCGTGACAGGCGCCACACTCCTTTACGTCCTGACCTCGGCGCTGGTCTACCACCTGCTCCTGGCCCACACGACACCCCCGTTCTCCATGACCGGAGCGACGACGCCCCCGGAGCGCTGGCACGCCCAGTGGGCAGCCCTCCAGGTCCTCCACATCCTGGTCCCGGTGGCGGCCCTGCTGGACTGGCTCCTCCTCACCCCGGCGGCCCGCCTGCACCTCCGCCAGACCGCGGCCTGGCTCCTCTACCCCCTGGCCTACCTGGTCTTCTCCCTCATCAGGCCCGCGTTCCTGCCACCGGCCGACCCGTCCCGCTACCTCTATCCCTTCCTGGACGTGGCGACCCACGGCTACCGCAGCACCCTGGCCAACGCCCTCCTCATCGGCCTCGCGATCTACGCCCTGGCCGTCCTCCTGGTGGCCCTTGATCACACCCGCCCGACCCCGGTCCGCCACCCCGCCTAAACCGGATTTCGTCTACAGCCACCGGTGGGCTAAAGTAAACGTCGTCGCCGCGAGAGCAGCGACACCGGGGTGTAGCGCAGCTTGGCAGCGCGCTTCGTTCGGGACGAAGAGGTCGTGGGTTCAAATCCCGCCACCCCGACGCCGTAGTACCAGGTCAGGGGCCTGATCCGCTTAGCGGGTCGGGTCCCTGAGTCGTTTCCGGGAGTCTCTTGGGAGCCGACTAGAGATCCGGCTCCCGGACGGCTCCCAGCTACTCCCCCCGGAAGCGGCACCAGGGAACGCCACTTAAAGCCGTCGAGCGCACACCCGAGTGACCGCCACAGCGCGAGGTGGTTGCTGACACGGACGGCCATTGCATACTCCTCACCTCCTGCAGCCAGCAAAGAGGCGCCCGCCCTATGTCAGCTTGCCCTGCGAGCGGATCTCGCTTCGGCGGGGCGTGTCAGCAGACGGACAGCGCCTCAGCGAAGTCGAGTGGCCTGCTGTTTGATGAGCCACCCAGATGATCTCTCGCGGCGAGCCAGCCCGCCCAGCACGGGTGTCAATCTGGCGCCGCCGCTTGTTCTTCGGCCAGCTCGGGGGTCCCTGCGGCCCCGAGCTGGCGACCTGGACCTCAGCGGAGTCGGCCCTGGCCCGGCTGTCCCAGGCGAGCACGTACGCCGCGCGGTCCGGTGTACGGCCGTACGTGGCACTTGTGTGCCCCCATGCTCCCTACCGGAACGCCGATGGGCGGCAGTTCTGGGTCCGGCGTGCCAGATCAACGCGAAGCGCTACGCCCCCCGGGGTAGATCGCCGTGCCGCGGCAGTTCGCCGAAGCAGGCACCCGCATGCAGCCCCGTCGGCCTTCCCTTGGCCGGACCGTGCGGTGAACCGCGCAGCGATCACGGGATGGAGATCTTTCGCGCCGGATGAAGATGATGACGTGCTTCCTGTCCGTCGGATCGACGATGAGCCGGTGCCCTGTAGATCGACGATCTCGGTTGCCCCCTCAGCTCGCGTCCCCCCAAACGGCTTGCAGGTCCTCGCAGCGGACGGTGATCGACGCGTCAGTGAGGGCGATCTCGTGCACGCAACCCCCGTCCTCGCCCGGGAGAATCTCGTCGAGGAGCACGGTGTCGACCAGCATCCAGTCGATTGAGTGCTCATAGTCGATGGAGAAGTGCGTCACGCGCGAGTAGCTGATGCGCAGGCCGGAATCGTGCTTGAACTTGTTGGGCGCGAAGTCCAGGACCAGCCCGCCGCTCTTGTCGGTGGCTAGGTGAACCCCGGCGAGTTCCAGATCCTTCACACAGCGGATGGCGCCCGCGATGTCGTAGTGCCCGCGGTCGGTGGCGAAAGATCGGGCGCCCGGGGGCAGATCGGCGCACAAACGCGGCAGCTCGGCCAGGTAGGCGTGCGCATCCAGACGGAACCCGGGCACCTCGGGATCCCAGTCCGCCTTGACGAATTTCATGGACAACCTTCCTGTGAGAGGGGAGGGCGACGCCATTTGTCACCGGAGATGTCCTCGGTTCCCTTGGGTCCGATACGCCCGATTCTGCGCATCGTGTCGATGGCTCGCCCCTTGATGGCATTCTCCACGGCCGGCGGAACGTCGACTTCCTCGGCCTTGAGGCTGTGCTTGTTGAACCAGCCGTCGCTGCGGAACGTCCCGACCTCACGGTTGGCCTTGTCGTACACGTGGATCTCGAAGTCCGTTCCCTTCGAGCCCTCTCCCCAGATGTCCACTCGCCCGGAGTACCCCTGACCGAAGTCGAGGGGATCCCATACGGCCCCTTCGGGCCCTTCTTCCCGGCGAGGCCGAGATGGTCGCTCCAGCTCAGCGGGTTCGGTACATAGGCGTGGTGATCCGGTGCGGGGACGAGGCCCAGCGGATCCGCGCTGATGTACCGCGCGGTCTCGGGATCGTAGTACCGGTGCAGGTTGTAGTGCAGACCCGTCTCGGGGTCGGCGTACTGTCCCGGGAAACGCAGCGGGCAGTCGACTGGCGACATCGCTTCGTCCACAGCCGGAAAGGGAGTGCCCCACAGGCTGGTACGGCGCTGCCAGACCAGATCTCCTGTCGCGGAGACCAGCTCCGTGGGTGTACCGAGGGAGTCGGTGACGACTGCGTGGAACTGAGTGCCTCGCTCGGGATCCGCTTCCTCCGCCAACTGCGCCAGGAACGACGTATTGGCGGCTGACGCGGTCGACTTGTGGCGCGTCTGGGCGACCGGGCGAGGGCTGTTCGGCGCGTAGTCCCAGGTTGTCACCCAGCCGTCTGCTGTGGCCTGCTCGGCCAGGCACAGGTCGTCCCAGAAGAAGTCCGTACGGTCGGCCACGGAGCCGTCGCCGACGACCCGGTGTTTGGAGATGCGTCGGCCGAGCGGGTCGTACGCGTACCGCCACTGAATTCCGTCTGGGTTAATCACCTCCGTGAGGCGGTCCTCGGCGTTCCACCTGTAGGTCCAGGTACGGGTCTGACCGTTCAGAAGCTTGCGGGCCCTGCGCACGAGGCGGCCTTCGCCATCGTGCTCATAGGAGGTGTGGCCGGCCGAGCGGACGAGCGTGCCCTCGAACCGCCGCTCACCGGGTGCCTCATGAGCTGGCGACGCGGCGCGCGTCAGGTTGCCCGGTGGGGCGTATGCGTAGGTCTCGCTCCAGCCGTGGGTGCGCGTACGGGTGACGCGGCCCATGTCGTCCAGGTCGAAGCGGCGGGTGCCCGACGTCAGCTCCCGGATTTCGGTGAGGTAGCCGTCTGCTCGATGCGCGTACGTCCGATGCTGGAGGAGGCGGTCAGGGGAGGAGGCGGTCAGGGTCTGCGCGGCCAGCAGACCCGCCGCGGTCCATGTCTGGGTAAGCGTCGCCTCCGTACCGATGTTGCGCTGTGTCTCACGGCCGACAGCGTCATGGCAGAAATCCAGGGCACCTACGGACGACCGCAGGGTGAGAGGACGCCCCGCCAGGTCGTAGGTCCATTCGGAGACCAGCCCTGAAGGTGTCATACGCCGGGTCCGGCGACCGAGGGCATCGTGGACGTAGGTGGTCGTCTGGCCGTTCACGGTCTCCGACAACACGCGGCCGAGCGGGTCACGCTCCAGCGTGACCTCGGCATCCGCGTTTGCCGCACGGCACAAGTTGCCGTCGGAGCCGTAGGCGAACGTGGTGACGTCACCCGTGTCGGCCTGCTGTTCCACTACCCGGCCGAGCGGGTCCCGCACGAAGCGCAGCGTCTGTCCGGCGCCATTGGCGCGCGCGGTCAGGTTGCCGACGGCATCGCGCGTGTAGCTGAGGGTCCGACCGTTGAAGTCCGCTTCCGCTGTCAACCTGCCCGCGCCGTCATACGTGTACGACCAGGTCAGGCCCTGCGGGTTCGTGACGGCGGTCAGACGGAGTTCGGTGTCGTAGTCAAACGCGTACCGCGCGCCGCCCGGCTCGGTACGGGTGGCCGGCACGCCGAAGTGGCTCACCGAGTGGTGGGTCGTGTTCCCAGCGAGGTCCGTGTGACAAAGCAGGTGGCCCTCGGCGTCCCAAGACCATGACTCACGCGTGCCGTCGCCCAGTTCGCGCCAGGCCAGCTTCCCTTCTGTCGTCCATCCCAGACGTGTGGTGTGGCCGAGAGGGTCGGTCACCTCGATGACCCGGCCGAAGGCGTCCCGGCGGATGGTCGTCGTGTGGTCCAGCTCATCCGTGAGGGCGAGGGGCAGGCCGGCGTCGTCGTAGGCGACCGTGCGAGTGTGTCCGAGGGCGTTCGTGATCGCCGTGGGACGGCCCGCCGCGTCGTTCGTGTACCGCGTCTCGGCGCCGAGCGGGTCCACGGTGCTGAGCAGGTTGCCCCGCTCGTCGTACGTGTGCCGCCAGACCGCGCCGCCGGGCTCGACCACCTCCGTGGGCAGTCCGAGCGCGTTGTACGTGGCCCGGGCGACCGAGCCGTCGGGCAGGGTGAGTTCGGTGACGTTGCCCGCGTTGTCATAGGCGTACCGCGTGGTATGGCCCAGGGCGTCGGTGACCGTCAGAGGCTTGTCGCCGTACTCGTCCCACTCCGTGCGGGTGACGTGCCCGAGTGGGTCCGTCTCCTCCACTCCCAGGCCCTCGGCGTTGTACCGGTGGACCGAGGTGTGGCCCTGGGAGTCTGTGTACGTCGTCGTACGGGCCGCGTCGTCGTACGTCAGTGTCCCGGACAGGATGCCGTCGATGCCTTCGGTGCGGACCACGCGGCCGCGCTCGTCGTAGACGTACGAGAACCACGTGCCATTGCGGTCGGTCCAGCGGGTGACGCGGCCCTCGGTGTCGTAGGTGAAGCGCAGGGGCTCGCCGCTGGAGTTGATGACCTCGGTGAGGTTGCCGGC